>CAMWLH010000001.1 GCA_947175045.1 uncultured Clostridia bacterium
TATTTGTTGCTCTACTCATAAGCTGCTTTTCTGCGTCTAAATTACGCTGATTCATTTTATATAATGAGTGAGCGGTCGACCGCCTTATACGCTTTTCAGCACCACCGCCGAATAAGAGCCGCCCACGCCGAATGAAGCCGCCAACACGCACTTATACCTGCCCTCGGCTATCATTTTAGCCGCATATGCCGCCTGCTCTGTGCTTGCCGCCGCTCTGGACTCGCCCATATCCCGCTTCAGCTGCACAGGGGTAACGTTCCCGAATATTTCCGCGTAAACGCTCTTTTCAAGCTCGTCCACCGTTTTGTTTCCGTTGGCGAAGCCGCATACAAGATCAACGTCCTTTGCGGTGATACCCGCCATTCCGAGCGCTTCCTCTATTGCCGCCTTAAGAGCGCTCTCCGAGCCCTTAAGCGTACCGAACTCCACCGACTTATGCGCCGAGCCCCAGCCCGCGAGCTCCGCGTATTTTTTCGCGCCGCGCTCGTCCGCGCTGTGCTCGTTTTCCAGAATTACCGAGACCGAGCCCTCGCCGAGACCAGCTTTCAGCTTTTCGCCGCGCAGACCCAACCTATCATACAGATACTCGGTAACGTCGGTGTTTTCGTCCGTGCCCGAAGCTACCATAATGCTCTCGTCTCCGTTCCTGATAACGTCCGCGGCGTAGCAAAGGCTCTGCAAGCCCGCCTGAACGCCGTTCGCGTTGGTGGCGTTGTAGCCCTTTATTCCCGCGAAAATGCTGAAATAGCCGCCCGCCGCATTATAGACCGTATTCGGGAAAGAGAACGCCGAGCCGTTCGCCGTACCGTTCTCTATTACATTTTTCTGGAAATTCACTATCTCCGTCATGGGCCCGTCGGCAGTACCGATGATAATGCCGATATCGCTGCTGTTATCGTCGGATACGGTTATATCCGCGTCTGTCAGCGCTCTCATACCGCTGATGAGCTGTAACTGCGAAAATCTGTCCAGCTTGCGCCAGAACGCCATTTTTATCCCGAGCTCCTTGTAATCGTCGGACTCTATCTCGCAGCGCGGCTCGCCCAGAAGCTCTCCGATACCCGTCACAAATATCCTGTCCTTGTTGGTGTGGTCGGGAATTTCGCGGGGCTCCTTAGCAAAAACTATGCTCGCGTTGTTTCCGCCGAACGCAAAGGAATTTGACACCGCGTAGTTTACGGGCTTCTCGCGGCGCGTGTTGGGCACGAAATCAATAGCTCCCGCCTTTTCCTTAAGGCGGACAAGGTCGTCCTCGTTATATCCGATGGTGGGCGGCACAATATCCTCGCATACCGCCTTAACGGTGAGTACCGCCTCAATAGAGCCCGCGGCTCCCAGGCAGTGTCCCGTCATGGATTTGGTGGAGCTTACGGAAAGATGATCGTTGCCGTCAAACAGTGTGTGAACGGAAAGGAATTCCGCGTCGTCGTTCTTGGCGGTTCCCGTACCGTGGGCGTTCACATAGTCGATATCAACGAAGTCAAGCCCCGATTTCTTTACCGCGCGCGTGGTAGCCAGCATCTGCCCCTGACCGTCGGGGCGGGGAGCGGTGATGTGGTGCGCGTCGGAGCTTACCCCCGAACCAAGCACCTCACAGTATATCCTCGCGCCGCGTGCCTTGGCGTGCTCGTAGCTCTCCAGGATCAGTATTCCCGCACCCTCGCCGAGCGTTATTCCGCTGTTGTGGTTGAGCGGAGCGCAGGCGTTCTCGTCCAGCGCGTGCAGCGCGTGAAAGCCCGCGAAAGCCAGCGACGAAAAACTGTCCGAGCCGCCCGCCGCGAAAGCGTCCGCCTTTCCCGCGCGGATAAGGTCGCAGGCATAAGCAAGGCTTATCGTGCCCGCCGCGCAGGCGTTCACGATATTTGCGGTCGTGCCGTTCAGCCCGAAATGATTCGCAACATTGTTGGCGATAGCCGAGGCTGGCATTTTCAGTATATCGGAGCTGTTGCCGCCGCTGCCCTTTATTTCATCGGTGAAATATTTGTCGATGCTCGCCGCGCCGCCAACGCAGTTCCCTATAATAACCCCTATCCTGTCGGAATTATCCTCCGAGACCGCGTAGCCCGCGTCCGCGAGAGCTTCTCCCGCCGCCTTTATGCACAGCAGCGAGGAACGGTCATAATCCTCCCCCGAAAGCTCGGCGGACTTTATCGCGACCTCCGCGCCCTTGTTGGCGTAGCAATTGTCCGTATTGACCGAGGTCACCTCGCGTATACCCGTAACGCCGTTAATGGCGCTGCTCCAGCACGCTTCGGCATTATCGCCTATCGCGCACACCAGTCCCAGCCCCGTTACAACAACACGTCTGCTCATATTACTCCATATGCTCCTCTACAAACTTTGTAAGAGTCTCGATAGTCTGGAAATTCTCCCTCGCCGCGCCCGTCATCTGCACGCCGAAAAGGTTGTCTATTCCCGCGATTATCTCAATAGAATCTATCGAATCCAGTCCGATATCGTCCCCGAAAAGCTCGGAGGTGTACTCCAGCTCGTCCGCGGGAATTCTGAGATTTTCCACCAGCATTGCCTTGATCTTCTCTGCGATCTCTGTGTTCATAATAAATACCTCACATAAAATATTTTGATGGATAGCCATCAATTATCAAAGTTTTCATTGGGATAGCTGCCGCAGTCGCCGTAACGGTGAACAAGCTCCCCGTATAGCCGCCACACTTCCCCTTGAGCCTGCTCCATCAGCAGACGCGCGTACTTAGAGCGGCGCATATCCTCGGGGCAGGCGCTTTCAATAGGCTCTCCCACCAGAATTTTCTGGCGCATTCCGAAAACCGCGCTGTAAGTTCCGTAGATAGCGCACGGAACAATTGCCGCGCTCGTTTTCGCCGAGATAAGCCCCGCGCCCGCTTTGAAATCCTGCATTACCCCCTCGCGCGCTATGCCGCCCTCGGGGAAAATTATAAGACTCCTTCCCGCCGCTATGACCTGCTCGGCGGCGGTAAACCACGCGCCGTCCGCTTCGTCAAGGCTTATGGGAATGCTTCTGCACCAGGAGATCATAGTGCCGACAGCCTTTTTGTCATACCAGCTCCGCTTGACCAGCACATAGGGCTTGTACTGCCCGAGGACTGCGCCGGTAAACGCTCCGTCAAAGTGATGGGTGTGGTTTGCGACAAAAACGGAAGGCTTTCCCTTAAGTCGCTTTTTTAAACTTTTTTCGGTATAAATAACCTTGGGGCGAAACAGGAAATAGACTGTCCAAGTAATAAGCACCTGAAAAAATCTCCCCCAAAGCGATTGCTTTTTCATATTTTCCCTCTTTCAAAACCATTTACACTATTATAAACCCTTCACAAATTTTTTTCAATGGACAATAAGCGCCAACTTTGCCTTTAAGGGACAAATCGGTGCATTGATGTGTCGTTAAATTTTCCGTGCAGAGAATTTCATCACTTTAGCCAAAAATTCAAGGCAAATGACAAATATATTGTTATTGCTGCGACATTGTGTCAAAGGCGGCGCGATGTTTCCCGCCTGTTTTATTATTCCCTTGACAAATTCGACGGCTTATGCTACAATTTTCGTATGGGAAACGCTTGGTATCAAGCTCTCTGCCAAACCCGCGGCAGAGCTTTTTAACTATATAGAATAGAGGTATGTTATGGACGGGAAAGGCTCCCCTATACGCGTCGCGCAGATACTTGGTAAAATGAACGGCGGCGGCGCGGAGCAGGTGGTAATGAATTACTACAAGGCGATCGACAGGTCGCGCGTTCAGTTTGATTTTTTTGCGTTTAAAAGCTCTAAGCTCGTTCCCGCGGAGGAGATAAAGGGAATGGGCGGCGGACTGTATATGCTGTGCGGGTTCAAAAATCCGATAAGGTATGTGCGGACGCTGACCGCGCTGCTGCGCGATAATAATTACGGGATAGTACACTGTCATCTCAGCACACTTTCGTTTCTGCCGCTGCTGGCGGCAAAAAGGGCGGGGGTTTCGGTGAGGATAGTGCATAATCACAGCACCTCCGGCGGAAAAAGAGAACTGGTGCGGAATGTCGCAAAAGCGCTGCTCAAACCGCTTGCAAAGCTGCACGCCACACACAGGTTCGCCTGTTCGGAGTTCGCGGCAAGGTGGATGTATGGCGCATCTCCGACCGCGGAGCTTTCGGAGACGGGGCTTCCCGAAAAGGCGGAGAGAAAGCCCGTGAGGATAATGCGCAACGCGATAGATACGGAGCTTTTCCGCTTTAACGAGACCAAGCGCAGCTCGTTCCGCGGCGAGTTTGGAGTGGCGGGCGGGACGCTGCTTTTTGGTCATGTGGGGAGATTCTGCCCGCAGAAAAATCAGCAGTTTCTTATTGATATTTTTAGGGAGATACTGCGGCAGCACCGCAACTCAAAGCTGATAATGGCGGGCGTGGGCGAGGACATGGAGCTTATAAGGGCGAGGGTCATAGCTGCGGGTATAGCGGACAGGGTGATCTTCGCGGGGCAGCGCGTGGACGTGGATAGGCTGTACAGCGCCATAGACTGTTTTCTGCTGCCGAGCAATTACGAGGGGCTGCCTGTGGTGGGCGTGGAGGCTCAGTGCGCGGGGCTTTACTGTGTTTTCTCAGATCGTGTGACCCGCGAGGTTAAAATTTCGGACGGGGCGCAGTTTCTTTCGCTCAAGACTCCCCCCGCGGACTGGGCGTGCGCCGCGATAGGCTGCGCGAAGCTCCGCAACGGCAAAGCTGCGGAACAGGTCGCCGAGGCGGGGTATGATATCGGAGCAGAGGCGGAAAAGCTGTGCGGGTTATATGAGGATATTGAAGAAAGACGATCGTCGACGCAAAAATCATAAAGTGAGAAAATTTGTGAAAAAATTATTCTGACCTTTAAGAAAGGTTTGACTTTTCGGAAAAAAAGGTGTATAATTTAGAGGTAAGATAAGAGCGACACTTAACATATGTGGATAATCAACACCCGCAAAGAACAGCATTGAGCCCGCGCAGGGAAATTTTTCGCGGGAGCCCGTGAAAACGGAGCGCAGCGGAGTTTTTGCGGGCGGGTCGCGAAAAATTTTTTTAAAATAAGGAGTAAATTATGGTTGTAATTGAGATGGAGAACGGGAAGAAGATCAAGTTGGAGCTTTATCCCGACAAGGCGCCGATAACGGTCGCAAATTTTTTGAAGCTGGTGGGAGAGGGGTTCTATGACGGGCTGATATTCCATAGGGTCATAAAGGGATTTATGGTGCAGGGAGGCGACCCCGAGGGTACCGGCATGGGCGGTGCTAAGGAGAAGATAAAGGGAGAGTTTCTGTCAAACGGCGTGGCTAACGATGTGAAGCACATCCGCGGAGTTATTTCGATGGCGCGCGCCAAAAATCCCGATTCGGCTTCGAGCCAGTTTTTTATAATGCACGCGGACGCGTCTTATCTTGACGGGCAGTACGCGGCGTTCGGCAAGGTGATCGAGGGTATGGAAGCTGTGGACGAGATCGCGGAGGCGGAGACGGATTACAGCGACAGACCGCTTAAGGATATTCGCATGAAGAAGGTTTATGTGGAATGATCGAGCGTTGACCGAGCCGGTATGCTTATTTGTTGTGTTGACGAGAATTAAGTTATTTAAAAGAATTTCAAAATTCCCATAAGCACGTTCCGCTCACTGTGTTCGCTTCACGCGATTTCGGGAACCTGTCAGAATTTTCTGCTGAAAATCCGACTTTTTTGGAATTCCCCGCGTATGCTTTATGTCGATCTGATATAGGTCGATGGTCGGCAAAAAAATTTTCTGACTTTGCGGTCATAATTTCCCGCTATTGGCAAAATTTACGGAACGACACTTTTTTGCCAAAAAAATACAGACTGAGTATCTGTGCATTTCTCACAAAAAAGGTAGTCGATTTTAAGCATATTGTGGCTTTTTTTTGTTTTTTATCGGATATTCGGCGCTGTCGCTATTGACAAAAACGTTGTTTTATAGTATCATAATAGAATAGGGAAAGTATTGCGTTTTTGCGCGGTACACTCGTGCGCCCGCGGGTCGGTGCGTACAGATGATAAAGGAGAGTGCTCTGTTATGGAGCATGGATATAAAAATGCGTTTTGGCAGCGTTGAATTCTTTAAGGTACTGATTAAAACGGTACTCGCAATAGTTTTCTTTCTTCCGCTGGTTTTGTGCATTGTGTTCGGGGTGCTGCTGGCGAATACCAACAAGAGCCTGGCGGACGCGGAGCAGAAACGCGAGGAGGCGGAACGGAATCTTGAGCGCATATCGCTCGCCGCGGAAATACTTGTCGGTAAATATGCGGGAACGATCGATGATTTTTACGAGATATACAAGCAAAGCGGCAATTCCGACGACGAGCTTATCGATTATCTGAGGGAGATAAACGGATATGAGGACGACAAGGCTCACGAACCCGAGCCTCCCGTGACGACTCCCCCCGTTACTGTGCCTGCGCCCGCTTCCGAAACGAGCGCGCCTGTGACGAGCGCTCCCGAGGAAACAGCGGAGCCGACGGAGGAAAGTCCATATATCGGCATACATGAGGATATGGCGGTAACTCCCGTCAGCGCCGAAAATATGGTAAGGGAGCAGGGAACGGTGTACCTCACGTTTGACGACGGTCCGTCGCAGAACACCTATACGGTGCTCTCGCTGCTGAGGAAATACGACGTAAAGGCGACGTTTTTCGTGGTGCCGAGCAGGACGGACGAGTGCTACGCGCTCCTTAGGGCGATAGTCAATGAAGGGCACTCGATAGGCGTACACAGCGCTACGCATGATTACGAGAAGATCTATGCCTCGGTGGAAGCGTTTCTGGATGATTTCTATGAGGCTTGGGATATAGTTTATGAGGCTACGGGAGTGAAAACGCCGTTGTTCCGCTTCCCGGGCGGCAGCGTGAACGATTTCAACGGGGATACCCGCGACGCGATAATCGAGGAGATGACAAGGCGCGGCTTCCGCTATTATGACTGGAACGTGGACAGCAACGACGCGGGCGGCGCGACCTGGTCGGAGATGTACAACTCCATACCGTCGGATATCGCGCAGAATTACCGCTCGGTGGTGCTGATGCATGATTCCGCGCCGAGAGAAAATACGGTTTATGTGCTTGAGGATATTCTGAAGGTGCTTGTCGGGGAAAACTACAAGTTGGATAAAATCAGCGATAATACGATGCCTGTGCAGTTTATCGGGCCGTATGCGTAGAAGGAAAGGATCATACAATGGGGATCAAGGATAATTTTTCACAGGCGGTAAAGGAGCTGTGGAAGAAGGACGGGCAGGAGCAGAATCCCGCCGCTTCGGGCGCGCAGCCCTCGGAGCTTGAAAGGTACTTACAGCAGGAGGACTCCCGGCAGGACGCTGCCGAGCAGCAGCCCGATCAGTTCAATCAGCCGACGCAGCCCGATCAGTCCATGCAGCAAAATCAGCCCGCGCAGCCTATGCAGAGTGAACAGCCGGCACCCAACGCTTACGGGGAGCCTGTTCAGCCTGCGCAGCAGGGTCAGCCCGCCCGTAATGTTCAGGCGGGGCAGTTCAATCCCGATCAGACCGCGCAGTCGGCGGGCGGAGTTCAGTATAACCAGTCTGCGCAGTCCGACCCATCGCAGGGCGGGATGAATATGAACGCGGCAAGGGCTCAGGGTTCTCAGGCGGCTCCGCAGTTCGGCGGACAGTCGCCCATGCAGACCAATATGAACGGCTATAACGGTCAGGGCGGCTACGGAGGATTTGTTCCCCCCGAGCAGGGCGGAGTAAGCGGTACGTCGGATTCACCCGAGGTGGACGAAACTACCGTTATCTCAAAAAATACGATAATTGACGGAAATGTGCGCTCTCTCGCTAATATGCAGATAGACGGCAACATAAAAGGTAATATAGAAACTACCCGAAACATAGATATGACAGGTAAGGTCGTGGGAGATATAACCTGCAACAACGCGGGTATGTCATCGGCGGCAATGCAGGGAAATGTTACCCTTAAGGGTAGAATGAAGATGGACAGAGATACTATACTTATCGGCGACCTCTCCTCCCAGTACGCGGACGTAAACGGAAGAATACGCGGCAAGCTGGATATAACGGGAAGAGCGGAGCTGAAACGCGACGCGATAGTGTTCGGCGATATCAACGCGTCTACTATTGCGGTAACGGACGGCGCGATAATCCAGGGATATGTCAACACCACGTTCCTGTCCAAGGAGGACAGCCGCAGCGCTATCCCCGAGGCGATCACCTTTGACAGCAAGGATTGATCGTGCGTCGGTGCGCCGATTATCTTTTTCCGAAAGGCTAATTTATGAGTGAAAAGAAGTATAAAGAAAATAAAAGCATAATACCCCTTGTGTCAACTATCGTTATCGCCGTAATCGCCATTGTGCTGGCAATAGTGGCTATGATAACGCTGAAGAAGGATAAGCCGGGGAACGGCTCCGATCCGTCGCAAACGATATCCAACAATTTTGTCCCCTCAAATGAACTTATAGAGGAGTGCACCTACGCGGCGCACGACCTGGTAAGGGACAATTTTTCCGTGATACGGCTGTATATAACGGAGGGGCTGGCGCATTATGACGAGCCCTACGGCAATCTTCCCGAGGACGGTATTTACACGGTCAATTCCACGGAGTATTCCTCGCTGGAGCAGATAGAGGAAATGCTCAAGTCGATATATGTCAACTCCGAGGCGGAGCGGGTGCTTACCAATATTGACGGAAACGGCAGGGCGGTTTATGTCAACCGTGAAATTCTGGTGGACGCGGTTTACACCGACGAGGCGGAAAGCGGCGAGTCACGCCCGCTGTATACCACCGAGACGGTTCTCGGCATAAGCGCGGACTTTACCCCCGATACAAGCTACACCAAGGACTGGTCGACCTGCAATATCGCGGTGCTTCCCAAGTCCGAGACGGAGTGCGAGTTGACGATATACCTCGGGGGGCTTACTCCCGATTCCGAAATAGACGAGACTAACAAGGATTCCGTTCTTGAAACGGCTATGAGGAAGATAGACGGCGAGTGGCGGCTCGCACAGTTTGTGTACTGATGAAAAAGAAGCAGAATATCGTATCGGTCTACACAACGGTGAGCCAGTTTGCGTTTGTGATACTGGCTCCGCTGCTGTTCTTTATCGTGGGCGGATACTTCGTGGTGCAGCGCTGCGATCTGCCCGACTGGGTAATGGGCATTTGCGTTGCGCTGGGGATCATTTTTATGATAGGCGGAGCGGTGTCCTACCTCGGACAGCTTATAAAGATGTACGGCAGGGACGATAAGAAGGCTCCGAAGTCGTATAATGCTCCGCGCGATAATGATTATTATGATGATTATAAGGACTTGCGCAAGTAGGGGCGGTATTTGAGCGGCATAAAGCCCGCGCGTAATAGGGGCGTTCAAAAGTGTCAGCAAATCGCCCACGCAGGAATTTTCCGCAAGCGGCCGTGAAAGCGCAGCGGAACGAAGTGGAGCGGAGCTTTTACGGTCGGCTAGCGCAAACGACACTTCGTGTCGTTTGCGGCGGTGTGGAAAATTCAAATTTAAATAAGGAGTTTCCCGTATGAGTATGGCGAAAAAAAACGAGCCCGTTTATGAGGAAATGCGTTCGCTGCTGCCCTACTACCTGGCGGCAAACGGAGCGTATTTCGCGGTGATACTGGTGATATTCTTCGCGGCGGGGTTCGACTACACGCTGCTTGTCGGCGCGGTTTACGGAAATATCTTATGCGCGGGGAATTTTCTCGCACTGGGAAAGACCGCGCAGAGCTCCCTTAAGAAGGGGAGCGCAAAATCCGCCCAGACCTATATGAATACGATGTATTGTGTGAGGTATATGGGGCTGTTTCTTCTGCTTACAATCGGTGCGCTTGCGCCGTTTATAAATCTTGTCGCGGCTGTGATTCCGTTGTTTTTCCCTAAGATCGCGATCACGATAAGAGCAATAATAAAGAAGGAGGAATGATATATGCCGACTGCATTGATGCTCGCGTCGGAAGGCGGCGGCATCACCGTCAACGGACCTCTGGTGGTCGTGGATAACCTGTTCGGTATCCCGGGTCTGAAGCTGACGGAGAGTATTATCGTACAGTGGATAGTCATTGCGATACTGCTCGTCGTTGTGCTGATACTCACGCGGAACATGAAGGTAGTCCCGGAGACCAAAAGGCAGGTCGCGGCGGAATGGATCGTGAGCTTCTTCGTTGACACGGTGGATACCACCATGGGCAAGAAGTACCACAGATACCGCTGCTACATAATGGCGCTGTTCTGTTTCATCATGATACAGAACCTTATGGGTCTGCTTGGTCTGCGAAACCCCACCGCCGACGTTTCAGTGACGGGTACCCTTGCTATTATCACGTTCTGCCTGGTTCAGTTCAACCGCGGCAAGACCGGTAAGTTCAAGGGCTATATGAAGAGCTTTGTCGAGCCGCTGCCGTTTATGCTTCCGTTTAACATAATCGGTGAGTTCGCAAACCCGCTCGCGCTGGCGCTGCGTTTGTTCGGCAACATGATCGCGGGTACGGTTATAAACGCGCTTATCTATTTTGCGCTCGGTAAGCTGGCTATCCTTATTCCTGCGATAGCGTCTCTTTATTTCGACATATTCTCTGCGGTAATGCAGGCGTACATCTTCATTATGCTGAGTATGTCGTACATCTCTTCGGCTGACTGTGAGGAATAACAGTCAACAAAATTTCTGTCTTATATCCCCACAAGGGATATGAACGCCGTAACGGTTTTATTGGGCGGCGTTCCCATGCTGATCCTTGATCTATATTGTCATCTTTGCGCAAATCCCAAACCCGCTGCTTCGTCAAAGCTCCTTGGCGTATATAAAGTACGCCGGTGCCGCTTTTTCTTGCACCGGGTGCGGTCTTTCCGCAAATATGCCTGTATTCCGACCGAGAATCAGTAAAAATAAAATTTTTTATTTACGGAGGAAATGACAATGGATGAAATGAAAATCTTGGCTGAAGGCATTGTGCTCGGTGCTTCCGCGCTCGGCGCAGGCACGGCTATGATCGCAGGTCTTGGCCCCGGTATCGGTGAGGGCTTCTGCGGCGGCAAGGCAGTTGAGGCTATCGGCAGACAGCCCGAGGCTTCCGGCGCTATCACAAGAACAATGATCATCGGCGACGCGCTGGCAGAAACAACGGGGCTGTACGCGCTGGTAATCGCGCTTCTGCTCCTTTATGCTAACCCGCTTCTCGGCAAGCTTGGCGAGTATCTCGCAAGATAATCATAACCGAGAATAGCATAATGGGAGGAGAGAGCTAAAATGCTGAATCTTATCAGTGAAGCCGGTGGAGCAGTTCAGGATAATCTTGCGCTGGTAGCCATCGACCCCGGAACTATTATCTTCACGCTGATAAATACGCTCATAATCTTCCTCATTTTCAGAATTTTCCTGTATAAGCCTGTATGCAAGATTCTTGACAAGCGCAAGGAGATGGCTGCCGCGGAGATCGCGGAGGCTAAGGCGGCTAAGGAATCCGCCGCTAAAGCGGAACAGGAATACCACGAAAGGCTCGCAGCCGCAAAGACGGAGGCTGCCGATATCGTGAAGCAGGCTACCGCGAGAGCGCAGGCCCGCGAGGAGGAGATAGTTGCTGAAGCCAACAAGCAGGCACAGAGCATCCGTGCCAAGGCGGAGAGCGACATAGAGCGTGACAAGAAGCGCGCAATCAACGAAATCAAGGACGAGATCTCCGAGATGGTAGTCCTTGCAGCAACAAAGGTCGTTGAACGGGAAATTTCGGAAAAGGACAACGAGGAGATTATCTCGGGATTCCTTGCGAACGTAGGAACTGCGGATTAAGCCAAGGCTTTGAGCAGCGAATAACAGCGGAAAGGAATTTTTTATGAACGACAAGGCTGAAAAGGTATACGGCGAAGCGTTTTTCGAGCTTTGCATGGAGGAGTGTCCCGATAAGGCGTCGGATATTTTTGAGGAGCTTTCCGCCCTCGACGGCGTTTTCGCGGACAATCCCGAATTTGTCAAGCTGATGGGAACGCCCACCGTTTCCGCCGAGGAAAAGGCGGAGCTTATCAAGGATATTATCAGCGGCGGAAATGTTTCCGAGCTTTGCGGCAATCTTCTGTGCGTTCTCGCGGAACGCGGAAGGTTCGGCTGCTTTGCGGGCATTGTGAAGAATTTCCGCGCGCGGTATAACGAGCATTTCAAGATCGCCGAGATCACCGTTACCGCAAACGCTCCTTTGAGCGACGCTCTGAGGGAGAAGATAACCTCGAAGATGTCCGAGGTCACGGGGAAGAAAATTTCCATTCGGGAAAAAGTCGACCCCGCAGTTATCGGCGGTATCGTAATAGACTACGGCAGCACGCGTTATGACGGAAGCGTCAAGGCAAGGCTCAACGCGCTCAGGCAGGAGCTCGGCTCCGTTATCACCTGATGAAAAAGCCTTTCCACAATATCACGACAGAAAGGGATGTATTTAATGGATTTACGCCCCGATGAAATAACGGGTCTGATAAAGAGCCGAATAAAGAACTACAACGCGAAGATCCAGCTCGGAGACGTGGGCACGGTCGTTACCGTCGGCGACGGTATCGTGCGTATCCACGGTCTGGAAAAGTGTATGCTTAACGAGCTTCTCGAATTTGAGAACGGCGTTCGCTGCATGGCGCTCAACCTCGAGCAGGACTTTGTTGGCGCGGTTATGCTCGGCTCAGATGCGGGCATTAAAGAGGGCGACCCCGTAAAGCGCACGGGAAGCATCGTATCCGTGCCGGTAGGCGAGGAGCTTATCGGACGTGTTGTAAACTCCCTCGGGCAGCCGATCGACGGCAAGGGAGCCGTTCTCGCCAAGGAGACCCGTCCGATAGAGAAGATCGCTTCGGGTATTATTACGAGAGAGCCGGTAAACGTACCCCTTCAGACGGGTATCAAGGCTATCGACTCCATGATCCCCATCGGCAGAGGTCAGCGTGAGCTGATTATCGGCGACAGGCAGACGGGTAAGACCGCCATCGCCATCGACACCATCATCAACCAGAACGGCAAGGACGTTATCTGTATCTATGTTGCGATAGGTCAGAAAAACTCCACTGTTGCCAACGTGGTTGACACTCTTACAAAAAACAACGCTATGGGTTATACCATAGTTGTATCCTCTACGGCTTCGGAGCTTGCTCCGCTTCAGTTTATCGCTCCCTATGCGGGCTGCGCAATGGGCGAGTACTTTATGGAGCACGGAAAGGACGTACTGATCGTATACGACGATCTCTCAAAGCACGCGGTAGCTTACAGAGCGCTTTCGCTGCTGCTTAAAAGACCGCCGGGACGTGAGGCGTACCCGGGCGACGTATTCTATCTCCACTCCAGACTGCTTGAGCGCGCAGCGCGCCTTAACAGTGAATACGGCGGCGGATCGCTTACGGCTCTGCCTATCATCGAGACGCAGGCGGGCGACGTTTCAGCCTATATCCCGACAAACGTTATCTCCATCACCGACGGACAGATATTCCTCGAGAGCGAGCTGTTCAATTCGGGCGTTCGCCCCGCGGTAAACCCCGGTATTTCGGTTTCCCGTGTCGGCGGTAACGCGCAGATAAAGGCGATGAAGAAGGTTTCGGGTACTCTTAAGCTGGACTACTCGCAGTACAGAGAGCTTCAGAGCTTCTCGCAGTTCGGTTCCGACCTGGATAAGGATACAAAGGATCGTCTGGCAAAGGGCGAGCGTATAGTTGAAGTCCTCAAGCAGGATCAGAACTCGCCGTTGGCGGTAGAGGAGCAGGTAGTTATAATCTACGCGGTTATCAACAACTACCTTGCGTCGATACCCGTTGAGAAGATCAAGCCCTACCAGAAAGACCTTATCGACCATATCAAGGGAACGAAGCCCGAGATACTCGAGAGCATAAGCAGGGATAAGGTAATGTCCCCCGAGATCGAGGAGGAGCTTAAGGGAGTTCTCACGAGCTTTGCCTCCACCTATGCGGGTTAAGCCCCGAAAGGAGTATTATGAAACAGGCATCTTTCGTACTGAGCATCATCGCTACCGTTATGGCTACCCTCGCGGTTGCCGCGGTCGCGTGGCTGTACATTGAAAAAAAAGTCAGATATATCACCACCAACGACAACGTTTAAGGTGATGACTGTATAACTTCTTGGGGGTGATATTATAGCATCGGGAAATATGAAGGATATCAAACGCCGCATAAAGTCTGTCGGCTCTACGAGGCAGATAACAAAGGCGATGGAGCTGGTATCCTCCAGTAAGCTCCGTAAGGCTAAAATGCGCGCGGAGCAGGCGCGGCCCTATTTTAACGAGCTTTACAAATCGCTGTGCGAGATAGCCTCCGCAAACACCGATCTCTCGACGGTATTTACCGTAAAGCGCGAGGTAAAGCACAGGCTGTTTATCGTCATCGCGGGCGACAGAGGTTTGGCGGGAGGCTATAACTCCAACATACTCAAGCTCGCGTCAACGGCTCACGCAGGCGACGCGAAAAAGCCGAAGATAATCGCCATAGGCAAAAAGGCGATAGAGTATTTTGAAAAGCGCGAATATGATATCGTAGCATCCTATGCCAATATTGCGGAAAATATCAAGCCCAATCTGGCGCAGGATATAGCGGATATAGCTATTGAGATGTTCCGAAAGGGCGAGGTGGACGACGTGCAGATTTTCTACACGATGTTCGTTTCCCCTATCACGCAGGAGGCTCAGCAGATGGCTATTCTGCCTATGGAAACGGTCAAGCTGGAAAACTACGGCACAATGAACTATGACCCCTCGCCCGAGGCGGTGTTCAACCGTATCGTTCCGCGCTTTACCGCGAGCCTTATCCAGTGCGCCGTAGTCGAGGCTTACGCTTCGGAGCAGGGTGCGCGCAGAACCGCTATGGAGAACGCTACCGACAACGCGGACGCGATGAACGAAAGTCTGTCGCTGCTGTACAACCGCGCTCGCCAGGCAAGCATCACCACGGAGCTGATAGATATTGTTTCGGGCGCAAGCGCTCAGGGATAATTACGGAAAACTTTAAATTCTTTAGCAATTCCTATAAGAAAGGAAAAGTTAGAATATGACAAATCAGAACATAGGCACGATCGTCCAGATAATCGGCGCGGTGCTTGACATCAAGTTTACGCCCGAAAATCTGCCGAATCTGCTGAATGCTATCGAGATCGACAATAATGGCGCAAAGCTGGTTGTCGAGGTCGCGCAGCATATCGGCGACGATACGGTTCGCTGTATCGCGATGGGCAGCACGGACGGTCTTGTCAGAGGTATGGACGCGGTGGACACAGGCGCGTCTATAAAGGTTCCTGTCGGAAAGGACACTCTCGGAAGAATATTCAATCTTCTCGGCGAGGCGGTAGACAACAAGCCGCAGCCCGAGACCGAGGAGAGGTGGGAGATCCACCGTCCCGCTCCTACCTTTGAGGAGCAGGACGCTTCCAACGAGGTTCTTGAGACGGGTATCAAGGTAGTCGATCTGATCGCGCCTTACCTTAAGGGCGGTAAGATAGGACTTTTCGGCGGCGCGGGCGTTGGTAAGACAGTACTTATTCAGGAGCTTATCAACAACGTTGCAAAGCAGCACGGCGGTATATCGGTATTTACCGGCGTCGGCGAGCGTACCCGTGAGGGTAACGACCTTTACAGAGAAATGACGGAATCGGGAGTTATCAACAAGACGGCTCTCGTATACGGTCAGATGAACGAGCCGCCGGGAGCGAGAATGAGAGTCGCGCTGTCGGGTCTGACTATGGCGGAGTACTTCCGTGACAAAGAGGGTCAGGACGTTCTTCTGTTCATAGACAACATCTTCCGTTTCACGCAGGCAGGCTCGGAGGTTTCCGCGCTGCTGGGGCGTATGCCTTCCGCCGTTGGTTACCAGCCCACGCTGGCGACCGAGATGGGCGCATTGCAGGAGAGAATCACCTCCACAAAGAAGGGCTCTATCACGTCGGTTCAGGCGGTCTACGTTCCTGCGGACGACCTTACCGACCCCGCTCCGGCTACTACATTCGCCCATCTGGACGCTACGACGGTTCTTTCGAGAAACATCGCGTCAATGGGTATCTATCCCGCGGTTGACCCGCTGGAATCCACCTCGAGAATACTTACGCCAGAGATCGTCGGTCAGGAGCACTATCAGGTAGCCCGCGACGTTCAGTCGATACTCCAGCGCTACAACGAGCTGCAGGATATTATCGCTATCCTCGGTATGGACGAGTTGTCCGATGAGGATAAGCTGACGGTTTCCCGCGCGAGAAAGATTCAGCGCTTCCTGTCGCAGCCGTTCTCGGTTGCGGAGCAGTTCACCGGATTCGAGGGCAAGTACGTTCCTCTTAAGGAGACTATCCGCGGCTTTAAGGAAATCATCGAGGGCAAGCACGACGATCTGCCCGAGTCCGCGTTCCTGTTTGTGGGCAGCATAGACGAGGCGGTCGAGAAGGCTAAGAAGGGCTAAAGGAGGAAGTATTATGACTCCGTTTAAGCTGCAGATAATCACGCCCGAAAAGACGTTTTTCGACGGCGAGACCGAGCAGATAGTTGTCCGCACTACCGTCGGCGACGTCGGTATCCTTAACGGGCACGAGCCCTACTGCGCGGCGCTCGGAATAGGACAGATGCGCGTTATGATCGGTGGGGAGTTCCGCCACGCGGCTACCTCGGGCGGGATAATCAAGGTGTCCCACGAAAAGACGATTGTTCTTGTGCAGACCTGCGAATGGTCGGACGAGATAGATGTTACCCGCGCCAACGCCGCAAAGGAGACTGCCGAGGGCAGGATCAAGGCGGCGCAGAGCGACAACGAGCTGCGCCTTGCCGAGGCAAAGCTGAAGCGCGCGCTCAATCGTATTGATACCGCGGGCTTCGGGAAATAAAGCAATTAAATATGAATCCCCGCCGATTTCGGCGGGGAATTTTTATTCAAGTTTTTGTGTGAGTATCCAGTCCATAAGGCTTAGGGCGAGCCGCGCCTGTTTAGATGACATCTTTTGCACGCGGTTGGTGATGGAGCGGATATAGTCGTTCTCCTCGTCCGCGACCGCGCCAAGCAGGAGAGCGTCGGGGGTTGTGTCAAGGGCGGCGCAGAGCTTCATAAGTACGTCAACGCTCAATACGGTAGTTGCGCGCTCTATATTGGATAGATATTTGTCGCACAGCCCCGCTTTTTGTTCTGTCTGCCACTGTTTCATACCGAGCTCTCTGCGCCGTGCGGCAATTCGTTTTCCGACTTCATTATAATCTACATACATAAAAATTCACCTCTCACTACTATTTTAAATAATATTATAAGTCGAAAAAGCGTTGCTAACAGAGAAAATCCACTTGACAATACGAATAATGTGTGATATAATATAAAAAATATCCGTAGTAAAACGGTAGAGAAAGGAAAGTAAGAACGATGATTTGCATTAAATGCGGTAAAGAGATACAAGACGGTTCAAATTTTTGTATACAATGCAGAGCTACACAGAAAAACGCTGTCACCAAAAAGAAAATAATTATAATAATTGCTGCCATTGTTGTTTCAATCGCGGGGGTGGTTGTTGGCGTTTTGTCATTTACAGGCGGTTTGGGTATGTCCGGTATTTCGGGGCTGTCGGGCACATGGTATTATGTTAGCGAGCGGAGCAGTTACTATGATTACACTATAACGCTTAATTCCGACGGAACCTGTATTATATACGAGCATGGCACAGAGCCCTTTTTTGCAACATACACCTACAACGACGACGGTACATATGTAACGTCAAATATTACAACATATGATTTTATTTTGGGTGCTTGGATTATTCGTAAGGATGGAAAAGATCTGCTCATTTCTGGTTCTGGATTGGATAATAACACAAGATTCACAAAAAATAAAGTCAACCTCAATTCAGTACAAATGGACGATGAACAAACAAGCACACTGTTTGAGGTTAAGAAAATTGGCAACGGTGTCAAAATCACAGGCTATAATGGCGACTATTCAGATGGCAATATTATCATTCCTGATACCATAAACGGAGCTAAAGTAAAGGAGATAGGCGATTATGCCTTTGTTGACAAGAGTTATATTGATGGTCCGCCCCTTATAAGTATAACCGTTCCCGACGGTGTGACTAAAATAGGAAAATATGCCTTTGATGGCTGTTCAAATCTGAAAAGCGTTTCGCTTCCCGACGGACTGGTAAGAATAGGTGACCGAGCCTTTAATTTCTGTACATCGCTTGAAAGTATAACGATACCCGAAAGCGTTACGGAAATCGGTGACTGCGCCTTTGGTAGCTGTATAAGTCTTTCAAGCATAAATATTCCGTCAGCCGTAAAAAAGATAAATCCTTCTACTTTTAGTTATTGCTTAAACCTTAAGCAGCTAACTTTGCCCAACGGGCTGACGGAAATAGGAAGCTACGCCTTTTGTTGGTGCGGCATTACGGAGCTGATAATACCCGATACCGTTACTAAAATAGGTGAGGGCGCGTTCTCTCAAAGTGGGCTAACAAGCATTACTATCCCCAAAAATGTTAAAGAAATAGAAAAATACACATTCCGACAAAATGATTTGCCATTTATGGTGCGTTTTCCACGTTCCGTAGGGAAATTTCCTCGCAATGAAGTGAATATGCCGACCATAGAGGTCAATTTTACGGGTAAACTGAGTTGGTTATGCATGGATGCTTTTGATAAGAATTCAACCATAAATTACAAAGGCAAGTTATATAGCGTGGAACACCTATATTGGGTTGTAAACGGAGAGCCTTTCAATCAGCCGTTCAGTTCCGCAGAATAAAAATTCCCCCGCTCAACCGAGCGGGGGGAAACCTTTATGCAATACCAAAATTACTTATTAAGCCGAGCCTCGATCTCATCAAGCTGCTTCTTAAGTTCTGCGGGAACCTTACCGCCCTTAGCCTCGATATCCTCGGCATAGTAACGGCGCATTTCCGCAATCTCCTTAGTCCAGAGCTCCTTGTCGACTGCGAGCAGCTTATCCATAACCTCGGGAGTAACCTCGTCCTCGATACCCTTGACATTGATATCCTCAGGCTTGGGCAGGTATCCGATAGGAGTTTCAACCGCGTCAACAGTACCCTCGCAGCGCTTGATTATCCAGTCAAGAACGCGCATATTGTCACCGAAGCCGGGCCAGATAAAGTTGCCGTTCTCGTCCTGCTTGAACCAGTTTACATTGAATATCTTGGGAGCCTTGTCGCCAAGCTTAGCTCCCATATCGATCCAGTGCTGCCAGTAGTCGGCTACGTTGTAGCCGATAAAGGGCTTCATAGCCATCGGGTCGTGACGGAGCACGCCTACCGCGCCGGTAGCCGCGGCGGTAGTCTCGGAGGAAACAGCCGAGCCGACATATGTGCCGTGATTCCAGTTGAATGACTGGTAAACCAGCGGAGTGGTGGAAGCGCGTCTGCCGCCGAATACGATTGCGCTTACGGGAACGCCCTTGGGATTGTCAAACTCACTGCTCAGGCAGGGGCAGTTTACAGCGGGAGCGGTAAAGCGGCTGTTGGGGTGAGCGAGCTTCTGAGGCTTGCCGTCATCGCCCATTACAGCGACAAACTCCTTGCCGTTTACCTTAGCGCCCTTCCACTCTTCGGCGTTCTCGGGAGGATTCTTGTCAAGTCCCTCCCACCAAACCGTTCTATCGTCAAGGTTGATGGCAACATTGGTGAAGATAGCGTTCTTCTTGGTGCACTCCAGAGCGTTGAAGTTGGACTTCTCGTTTGTGCCGGGAGCAACGCCGAAGAAGCCGTTCTCGGGATTGATGGCATACAGTCTGCCGTCATCGCCGGGCTTCATCCATGCGATATCGTCGCCGACAGTGAATACCTCGTAGCCTGCCTCCTTGTAAACAGCGGGAGGAATGAGCATCGCAAGGTTGGTCTTGCCGCACGCAGAGGGGAAAGCAGCGGTAACATACTTGATGTCACCGTCGGGCTTCTTAACGCCGAGAATAAGCATATGCTCAGCCATCCAGCCCTCTTTCCAACCCTGGTAGGAAGCGATACGCAGCGCGAAGCACTTCTTGCCCAGCAGAACGTTTCCGCCGTAAGCGGAGTTGATGCTCCAGATAGTGTTGTCCTCGGGGAACTGTACAATATAGCGCTTCTCGGGGTCAACGTCTGCCTTGGAGTGCAGGCAGCGAACAAAGTCGTCAGAGCCCTCGGGCAGGTTCTTGAACGCGTCAGCACCCATTCTTGTCATGATGTTCATATTCAGAACGACATAGATGGAGTCGGTTATCTCAACGCCTACCTTAGCGATGGGCGAACCGATAGGTCCCATGGAGTAGGGAATGATGTACATGGTTCTGCCCTTCATAACTCCGTCGTACATGGGGGTCAGCATAGCGTACATTTCCTTGGGGTCCATCCAGTTGTTGGTGGGACCTGCGTTCTCCTTCTCGCGTGAGCAGATGAAGGTCCTGTCCTCTACGCGGGCAACGTCGTTGGGCTTGGTTCTGTGGTAAAGACAGCCGGGGAGCTTCTCCTCGTTGAGCTTCTGCATTTCGCCGGTGGAAAGAGCCTCGTTGGTCAGCTCGTCGAGCTGAGCCTTGCTTCCGTCGATCCACACTACTTTGTCGGGCTTGGTGAGCGCGATCATCTCGTCCACCCACTTCAAAACGTTGGGGTTGTTTGTCAGTGCCATATTTAAAATCTCCTTTAACATAAATTTTGAGAGTTCCTGTAAAAAATCTCTCCACATATAACATTATACACGATTTTTTGCAATAAGTCAAGGTTTATTATTATTCTTTTTTGATGTGATTATATTCATGCGGTGATATGGGCGGCAGATTATGCACATACGAATTACTGCACCCTCATATCCAGCATTGACAGCATTATACCCGAGGGACCGTAGCGCTTAAAGAAATAGTTCAGCCGCTCCTTGGTCTCGGGAGCTTCAACTATTCTGTCGGAATAGGAGAGCATCTGATACATCATAATGAACATAACTCTTTCCGCGCTATCCTAGCCCAGCGCAATGTATTGCGACAGGTTTTCCGAAGCCGCGCGCAGCTCTTCTATCTTGGGCGCAATATGCCGCGGAATATCCGCATTAGCTCCCGCGATCTCAGCAAACTGCTCCGCAGCGGAAACCAGATTTTCTTTGAGCGCGGTCTGTATCTCCTCGCGGGTGAGCCGTCCGCTTTCGCATATCTCGCGGATCTTGCGGCTCGCCTTGATGTAAATGTCCTTTGACGGCGGCTCGGCGGTAAAGGGGCTTGTCCGTTCTTCCGGCTCGGGAGCTTCTTCATTAACCGTTTTGGCGATATCTTCCGATTCCTCGTTGGTCACCTCTTTGATAACGGGCGGTATGTATGGCGCCTGCGGCTCGTCCGATACAGCCTCCGGCGATACCTCCGCTTTGGGTGCGTAGTTTTCCTCCTCGGGAGTATCTTCGGGAGCTTCCTCCGCGGGGAGCTCGGTTTTTTCGGGAGCGCTCGGCGGCTCTGCGGGCGCGTTTATCTCGTTTATTGAGGACAGCAGGTAGGATATGGTTTCCTCGCGGCTCATATCTTCAATGTCGGGCTCGGTCGGCTCATCTGGGTCGTCATAGTCGTCGGGGCGCCCGGGGTCGCTCAGCCACTCTATCTTTTCCTCCGTGATCACAAGCGGAACATGATCCTCGGGAACGCTGTGGCGCGGTTCCTCTATATCCAACTCGGGCACGGGAGGCTTTGGCGGCTCCGATATGGCGGCAGCGGAGGGCTCAACCGCTTTTGGCGGTTCGGCGCTTTGCGGTTTGAACGTCGCAGAGGTATTGACGGGCTGTTTCGAGTGCTTAGCCGCCGTGGACGGTGTGGTTTGCGGCGGGGCAGACCGCTCTTTTACGGGAGCGGCGGTATGTGCCGCGCGGGGAGCGGGCTTTATGGGGCGCTCATGGGCGTTCTGCCCCGCGGCGGGGCGGGGTCTTGATCTTTTCGCGGTTCTTTCCGCCACCTGTTTAGCCACGACTGCCGCAGCTTCGTCTATTTCCGCATATCTCGCGGAGCTGCGCGCGCGGCATTCCCTGCGGCACTGCTCCCGCTCCTCGGGCGAGAAATTGCCGTAGCGCAGGCACAGAGTATCCACAAGCAGCTTCAAAAACCGCTTGTTTATCGAATAATCCGAAACGCGCACGACGGTCTTTCCCTTTATAAGAAGCTCGTCCGCATAGTCGCTCTCGAAGCTCTCGACTATTTCCGTTTCCTCGATATCCTCGTAGTTCATCTGGCGGATAACTCCGTCAAAATCCACACGGAGCTTATCACACAGAAAAGCTATCCCGCGGCTGCCGTCCAGCTCCGCGGAGGTGTCCACAAAGCCCTCGGTCTCCTCCGCCGACGCGAACGAGCAGTAGCTGTCGCGTTTGAAATGCGCGCTGACATCGCGCCCGAAGGCGTTTACCGTTTCACGCAGACTCACATAACTTCCCCCCTGTTATCAAGCAGCCGGTGCTTGACGTCCCACAGCTTTTTTGATAAGTCCACATAATAATTATGCGGATTTTCAAAGCGCAGCACCGACTCCCACATTGTGCCGAGCTGCTGCTCGCAGTAGCTTCTGATATTCTCGATGGCGGGCGGATCGTACACCCGTTTTCCCTTGATAAATATCGGGACTTGCAGCTCCCGCGCGGTAAAATTCTCGACCCGCTTGCGCTTCCAGGTGAAGTCGGGGTCGAAAAGCTCCAGCGGCTTTGACTCGTCTATAACCTCGTCGTAAACGCAAAGCTGGTCGGCTATCGCCTTGCCCGTCTTGTTGTCGTATATCCTGTACAGCTTTTTGTAGTGCGGGTTGGTGATCTTCGCCACGTTCTCGCTTATTTTTATTTTTGGGATTATCTCCCCGTTTTCCTCCGTCGCGCACAGCTTGTAGACCCCGCCGAAAACCGGCTCGCTGGCGGCGGTGATGAGGCGCTCGCCTACGCCGAACAGGTCTACCTTGGCTCCCTGTCGCAGAAGATCGGCGATAATGTGCTCGTCCAGCGAGTTGGAGGCTACTATTTTGCAGTCGTGGTAGCCCGCCTCGTCAAGCATTTTCCGCGCCTCTGCCGAGAGATAGGCTATATCCCCCGAATCAAGGCGTATTCCCACAGGACGTGCTCCCAGCGGCTTCAGAACATTATCGAAAGCCCTTATCGCGTTGGGGACTCCCGACTTCAGTACGCTGTATGTGTCCACCAGCAGCGTTGCGCCGTGGGGATAAACGCGGCAGTATTCCTCGAACGCCTCCAGCTCCGTGTCAAACATCTGCACCCAGCTATGCGCCATCGTTCCCGTTGCGGGAACTCCGTAAAGCTCGTCCGCCGCCACGCACGCCGTACCCGCGCAGCCGCCTATATACGCGGCTCTCGCGCCTAGGATCGCTCCGCTTGCGCCCTGCGCTCTGCGCGAGCCAAACTCCGATATCGCCCTGCCCTGCGCCGCCCTTACAATGCGGCTCGCCTTTGTGGCGATAAGCGACTGATGATTCACCAGAAGCAGCAGCATGGTTTCGATAAGCTGCGCCTGTATCGCGGGAGCGCGCACCGTTATCAGCGGCTCATTCGGGAACACGGGCGTGCCCTCCGGTACCGCGTAGATATCTCCTTCAAATCTGAAATCTCGCAGATACTCCAGAAATTCCTCCGAGAAGATACCCTTTGATCGCAGATATTCGATATCCTGCCCGTCAAACCGCAGATTTTCCACATATTCTATGACCTGCTCCAGCCCCGCGCAAACGGCGCACCCGCCCCCGTCGGGAACTCTTCTGAAAAACACGTCGAAATAGGCTATCCTGTTCGCGTGTCCCGTTTTTAAATACCCGTTTCCCATGGTGAGCTGATAAAAATCGCACAACATGGTGAGATTCTGTTCGTTGATCATCTCTACTCCTGATTATAATAAATTTTCCGCGTCGTGTTATCAATGTACAACAATATTGACACAGGCTATTTAAGTTATGCTGACCGGAATTAAATGATTTTAAAAAATTTTCCGTACAGCGTCAACAACGCAAAGCGTTGTTGACGCTAGCCCGCCGTGAAAGCTCCGCTCCGTTACGTTTTTACGGCGGCTTGCGGAAAATTTCCTGCGTGGGATTTACACTGCTCTTTGCGAACGTTAAAGAACATCAATCTGAACGCTCCTCATAACCGCAAGAGCGCTCTCGTGCGCGTTTTTGTCGAAGCTCGCGCAGGCTTTGGAATCTACGACCACCCTGCTCTCGGGCAGCGCCGCCTTGGCTATTACAGCGTTGGAGACCACGCAGATATCCGTCACCAGCCCACAGAGCTCCACCTCGCCGAAACCGCACCTTTTAAGCAAGTCCGCCAGTTCAAGCGAGCCGAAAG
Organism: uncultured Clostridia bacterium; assembly: GCA_947175045.1. Classification (GTDB taxonomy): domain Bacteria; phylum Bacillota; class Clostridia; order Oscillospirales; family Ruminococcaceae; genus CAG-115. The sequence continues at coordinate 24,265 of CAMWLH010000001.1, forward strand.
AGGGCTTCTTTATCACTATATCGCTTTCCGTTAGGCAGTCGGCGAGCTTTCCGTACAGCTTGTGCCCCGCCGTTCCGTCAACGCAGTGCACGACAGGGAGTTTTCTCCCCTCGGCGGTATCGAGATAATTTTCACTGTGGGTATCCAGCGTGAATATCACCTGCCCGCCCTCCGCACGGCATTTCTCTATTTTATCCAGAATAACGGGCTCAAGCAGCTCCGCGCCCGCAAAACCCAGAGCGCCGTCCACGAAATCCGCCTGATAATCCACCACAACAAGAGCTTTCATACTGTCCTCCCGCTAAAATATATTTTTCCGATCGCTGCGCGTTATCGGTCTCCTGCGTAAAAATCAGATCTTTTTCTTCCGCTTGAAATTCTTTTCCCAGTTTTCTATTATCCGCGTTGCTCCGCGCTCCACCGCAAGGGAGTTTGGCGGCACGGGCTTGGTTATCGTAGAACCCGCCGCGGTCGCGGCGTTCTCGCCAACCTTTACGGGAGCTATCAGATTTGTGTTGCAGCCGATAAAGGCATGATCGCCTATCTCGGTGCGGAATTTGTTTATTCCGTCATAGTTAGCCGTAACGCAGCCGCATCCGAAATTCACCCCGCGCCCCACGTCGCTGTCGCCGAGATATGTAAGATGAGCAACGGAGGTATTTTCGCCTATATCGCTGTTCTTTATCTCCACAAAATCGCCTATCTTCACGCCGCGCCTTATAACAGTTCCCGGGCGGAGCTGCGCAAAAGGTCCTACCGTAACGTTATCCTCGACTACCGCGGAATATGCCTGCACGTTATTCAGCTTGACATTATTACCGATAGTACAGTTCTCGATATGAGAATTTGCGCCTATCTCGCAGCCGCTGCCTATCTCGGTATTCCCCAGTATTACCGTATTCGGGAACACCGTGGTATCGCAGCCTATCCTCACATCGGGGGAAATGATTATCCCGTCAAGCGTGATAAAGCTCACACCCTGCTCCATCAGACCGTACAGCACCTTTTTCCTCGCCTTTTCGTTCAGCTCGTACAGGCTTTGGCGCGTATTCGCGCCGAGCACTATATCGGGATTATCACTTTTATACGCGCAGGCGTTTCCTATAATTTCTATACAATCCGTAAGATAATATTCCCCTGCCGCGTTCTTGGTCGACAGCTTGGGCAGAGCCTCCAGCAGCGCCTTGGAGTCAAACCAGTAAGCCCCGCTGTTCACCTCGCATATTTTGGCTTCCTCGGGGGAACAATCCTTTTGTTCACGTATCGCGAGGAATTTTCCGCCCTCGCGGATAATTCTGCCGTAGCCCGCGGGGTTTTCCACCTCGGCGGATATAACCGTTACCGCCGCCCCCGACTGCTTATGCTGCTCCAGCGAGCCGCGCAGGGTATCTCCGTCGATAAACGGAGCGTCCCCGCAGAGAACGCACACGATATCCGTCTGCTCCGCGACTGCCGCGGCGCGCTTTACCGCGTCCCCCGTACCCTTCTGCTCCGTTTGCAGGTAGGTGGGATATTCCCCGCGGGAGCGCACATACTCCTCGGTAAGCTCGCTTTTGTACCCCGTTACCACCGCGGTCACGTCAAACCCGAAGTCCTCCGCCGCGTCCATCACCCAGCCGAGCATGGGCTTTTTCAGCACCTCGCAAAGCACCTTGGGCTTTTCGGACTTCATACGCGTTCCCGCGCCGCCTGCCAGAATAATACAACCTGTCTTCATTACTTTTACTCCTTATTTGAAAGAATTTTCCGCACCGTAAGAACGCTGCTTTGCAGCATTCTTACTATCCCGCGCGCAAAAGCTCCGTTTCGCTTCGCTTCACTGCGCTTTTACGCGCGGATTGCGGAAAATTCATGCGTGGGCTTTATGTGGCTTTTGGCGGGACTGCATTTAAAAGAATTTTCCGCACCGTAAGAACGCTGCTTTGCAGCATTCTTACTATCCCGCGCGCAAAAGCTCCGTTTCGCTTCGCTTCACTGCGCTTTTACGCGCAGATTGCGGAAAATTCATGCTTGGGCGGAATGCCGCTGTAGGCTTTCAGAGCCTTAATGTGCCGCCGTTAAGCGGCTTTGATTTATCATTATGAATATTATTCTTTATTATCTCCTAAGGAGATTTTTTGTAAAACTGCGCCTTGAGCGCGATTTTATTATTCTTGAAAAAGGACTTATTATCCGCCGTCGGGCGGTCGTTCCCTTGAGCTGCGTTACCCGTGCGGAAATTCGCCGCGGCTTACTGCTGCGCCTGCTCTGCGGAAAGAAAATAACCATTGAAACGCTTTCGGGGAGGATCGACTTTTACCTCCGCAAAAACGAGGAGCTGCCCTTTCTTCCGAAAAACAGGGGGCATATTATCCGTCCCGAGCGCTCCTCGGTCTTTTTCGGAGCGTTCACGGACACCCGCGCACTAAGCGGAGTTATCCTGTTTTCCCTCACCATATACCGTATCGGCAAAATATTCGGCGGCAGCTACACCGACCGCATAATCGCCGCCATCTCCAACACTGCCGAGGAGCTTACCCATACTCTTGAGCTGCTTCATATAGCCGTTCCGCGTGCCGCCGCGCTCGGCGCGGTGTTCGTGCTTACGGCGTGGGGCTTCGCGTTCCTGATAAAGCTGATGGGTATGGCGGATTTCCGCGTCAGTTCCCGCGCGGGGTTTGTCACCGTAAGGCGGGGGCTTATCACATTATATGAGTATGTGGTTGTACTGAATAACCTAGACGCGGTGATCTCCTGCAACACCGTTTCCTCGCTGGCCGCTAAAAAGGCTCCGCTGTACGCCCGCGGGACTATGATATTTCCGCCCGTCGGAAAGGAGCTTTCCCGCCGCCTTATAAGCTCGCTGTGCGGACTTCCCCGGGAAAATTCACCCGAAATAAAACCGCCCGCGAGAGCGCTTTTCGGTCACTGCGCCCTGCCGCTTGGTTGGACGGCAGGGTTTGCCGCCGCTCTTGTTCTCACGGAGATCGCTCTGCGCTTCGGGCTGATTCCTTCCGCGGAGCTGCTTCAGGTTGTACTGTGGTACGGTTTGGCGGCTAGCCTTTGGGCGGTATTGGCCTATGGGTTATACTGGAAATTCTCGGGAATGCGCGAGGGTGAAAACCTGCTTGTAATCTCCGCCCGAAAGGGAAACAGGCTTTACGGCGGCTATATCCCGAAACGCGCGTCAGTGCTTGAATCCGTCTCGCAGAACCCCTTTCAGCGCCGCTCGGGTCTGTGCGACCGTACCGTGACGCTCTACGGAAAACGAAAATTCCGCCTGCGGAACATCACTCGCTAAAAGGCTATATCCCGACCGTCATATTCCACCCCGACCGCTTCGCTCTCCGCCGCGGAAGCCCATTCTATTACCTCCGCGACAAAATGTGGGGTGATGCCTTCCGGCAGCTCAAAGGGCATAAGGTACCTTTCCCAACAGCCGCTTGTCTGCCTGCCCTGAAAAACCGCGCCTTTGCTTACCGCATAAGGCTTGGGAGCGTTCAGCGGTATCGTCAGTATCAGCTTCTTATCCTCGGAAATTATGTGCAGAAACGGAGTTTCCCACTCATTGCTCAGGACGCGGTCAAAATAATCACGGTCGCCCGCAAGGACGTACCACACATATTTTTTTCCGCCGCAGACGATTTTCCTGCGCTTTTTAGTCCTTACCATTATACCGTCTTAGTCCTGTCGAGCACCGCTATGTTCTTCACGCCGTACTGTCTGAGAGCGTCCGCCACATTGTGGTCGATTATCTCACCGGGCATAATGAGCGGCACGCAGGGCGGGCAGGGCGAGTTGAGCCCCGCGCAGACCTCGCCGTTCGCCTTTTCAATTGGAACTGTCTTTTGCGGCATAAACATAGCCTCGTGAATGGGCAGGTGCGCGGTGGGCTTTATCACGGGGTATTTTTCGGGAGCTATCGGGCTTTGCCGGCGCACGAAAAGTATCGCTATCTCGGCTCTCTCGAAATCCTCGATCTTATTCGCGGGCGAGAACATCAGCACAACGCGGTTCGCATCGGACATCTCGCACTCCACCCCGCTGGAGCGCAGGTTCGCCGCGAACTCGTAGCCGCTCATTCCGCAGGCGCGCGCGTCGATGACAACGCGCAGATAGTCGCTCTTTACCAGGGGAACTCCCGCTGTTTCCAGTCGGCTTTTCAGCTCCTTTGTCGCGTCGCAGGCGCGGGTTACCGCGTCGAAATCCTGCGCCATTGCTCCGTTGAAGCGGTCAAGGCTCTCCAGGATAAGGTAAGAGGGGCTCGACGAGCCGAACATAGCCATCATTTCCTTTGCGCGGGAGGCATCGGCTCCCGCCGCGAAATGCAGATAAGCTCCGCCCGTAAGCACGGGGAGGGTCTTGTGGGCGGATTCCGCGCTCATAAGCGGGAAGCCAAGCTCCAGCGGGTGCAGATACTCTGTGCCGTATTTCCGCTTATCCACAAAGCGCAGATATGCTCCGTGGGCATTGTCCACCAACAGCGGTATGCTCGGCTTTACAAATTTCCAGGTGCCGCCGTAGTAGTCGATATTTGTCACAAAAAGCGCGTCTGCTCCGCGCAAAGCCTCGCTGTCGTAGGTAACGTTTGCGGAGAGGTATTCTTTTGGATAGAGCCACTTGATATTCATTTGCAGCAGAGCCGCCGCCGAAACGAGCGACCTGTGCGAATAGCGCGACGCGGCAATGGTCTTGCAGCCCCGTGCTTTGAGCAGCGCGAGCGCCGTCTGTATCGCGAGGGTGCTCCCACCGCAGGAATAGCAGGTCTTTTGCGCGCCGAATATTCTCGCCGCCATGCTCTCGCTCTGGGCGATAATGCCCCAGGTCTCGTCGGAATCGTACAGGCTGTCCGCCCCGAAAATCTCGGTTATGTCATTGGGAGTTTCCCCTTTATGCCCGGGCATATGCAGCCTTAGTCTGCGCTGCGCGGAGTAGCTCTCCAGAAAATCACAAATCGGTGTATTCATATAATTCCCTTTCAGATGTCAGTTGCTCTCGATCGTCTGTGCCGCCGCGGGTTCGTCGATTTTAAGCGCGTCGTAGTCTATCTCAAATTTGTACTCTTCTCTCCATTCTTTAAGAGTATCGTTGAAATGCGAGCTTTTTTTGTCGCTGTCCAGAAGCTCGTAGATATAGTCCTTATAGTTCTTTATGCTTTCCTCGGTCACCCGCGCGTCGTCCGCGTAAAGTACTATATGCACGCCGTAGTCGGTAAGTGTCGTGTCGTAGTCGCCGATATTCTCCAGCGACTGTCCCATTTCGCTAAATTCCTCCATATAAAGCTGACTGTTCGGAACGAGCAGATAGCCGTCGGGATTTGCCTCCGAGCCGTCTTTATCGGCGCTGTATTCCTCTATCAGCTCGTCAAAATCCGCGCCGTTGTCCAGCATATTTATTATTTTTTTGGTATCCTCGTCAAGCTCCGCGGCTTTTTCCTCGCGCAGCTTGTCCGCGCCCTCGTCGTCGCCGTTTCTGCGCATTTCCCTGATCTCGTCGGTGAAGGTGTCCTCGAAGCCGAGCAGAATATGCTTTATCCTGCGGGAACCGTCGGGTATCCAGTAAGCGGAGTAAACGCCGTTTTCATATTCAAGCTGATTGCCTTCATAAAGAGCCTTTATGCTCTCCACATAGTCGTTAAAGGTGGATTCCGCCTCGCCGTAATCGGCGCTGACGTCCTTTACAGTTTCCGCGCGAAGCTTATCGGTGATTTCCGCGCTTACCTGCCACACGAGCAGGTCGTCGCGTGTAAGCTCGCAGCTTGCAAGGTATTCGTCAAAGCCCTTGTTTCCCGTCTCGGTCTGCTCGTCGGTAAGTGGCGTGGTCGTGGGGTCAATGTTGGTCAGCCCTGCGAAATAGGCTACCTGCCGCAAAACCATTTGGTTGTATTCCTCCTCGACCGCGTCCATTTCCTCGTCGGTGAGCTTGTCCACACCAAGCTCCTTAGCCTTTTCGAGAATGACCTTTTCGTTGATAAGGTAGTTGATTATTGTTTCGCGCTGCGACTTGCACGTTGCCGCTACGCTTTCCTCACTGTCATCAGTAATACCCTGTCCTTTAAGAAAGTAGAGGTATTCCTTTTTAAAATCAAGGTATGTTATTTCTACTTTATCAATATTTTCGGCGGTGGACTCGGCTACTATTCTGTCGTCTTTTATCGCGGAGTTTGTGCCGACTTTTACGGAGCAGCCGCCTATCATCAGGGCGGTCAATACGGCTGCCGCCGCACGGGCTGTTTTTTTGATCTTCATTGGGTTTTCCTTTCTTCGCGCCGTTAAATTATATGCGGCGATCAAGTATACACATTCATTATACCATACTTTA
>CAMWLH010000002.1 GCA_947175045.1 uncultured Clostridia bacterium
TGTTATATGTGCCGCGCCCTGATCGACGGCAATCTGGTCGGAAAGATCGTTCTCATCCACATACTCCGACAGGAACTGATAAAGCCTGTCAAAGCTCTGGGGAAGCTCGCCGCTGCCGCCGTTTGTATTGGGATTATCATCGGTGACACCCTCGCCGTTTTCCGCAACCGGGTCGGGAGAACGCACATATTCGTTAATGAATTTACCGCGCGACTGGAACGCCTGGTAGATAAACTGCCATTTCTGGTCGTCCAGGCTCGATGAAGCGTACAGCATAACGAAGAATGTCAGCAGCAGCGTAACCATGTCCGCATATGTATTCAGCCAGTCGTTACTGTGATCTTCTTCAAATTTTTTCTGACGTTTAGCCAACTTCGCTCTCCTCCTCCGTGCGCAAATGTCAAATTAAAGACCCAACCAACTAATATATTATAACATATTTTGTTCCGATTTGCAAATACTTTTTGCATTATATTCGCCAAAAATTCTTGTTTCTTTTTGGCAAATTTGCCATTATTTTTTGAAAAACGCTTATTTTTTGAAGCATTTGCCGTCAATTGCCGAGAATTTACTTCTTCTTAGCGTCCGCGTGCTTGCTCTTGGGTAGCATGAACTCCAGCTTTTCCTGGATATACCTGGGGTTGGAGCCGGCGGCGATAGCCAACACTCCCTCCTCGATTATCTGCATACAAAGCAACTCGTCCTCATGGGAGTTTTTCAGCGACATACCGATAGGTGCGAACAATACGTTAGCGAACAGCGAGCCGTAGAACGTTGTGATAAGCGCCGTCGCCATACCGCCTGCCAGACCGTCAGGATTACTGTCCATCGAAGCAAGCATGTTTATCAGACCTACCAGCGTACCCAGCATACCGAAAGCGGGGAACAGCGCAACGCCCTTTTCAAAGAATGCGCGTCCGTTTTCGTGACGGTCACACATGAAGTTGATCGCATCGTCCAGCATTGCGCGCACCTTTTCGGGCTCGTTCGCGTCGACAATCAGCATAAGGCTGGACTTCATAAACGGGTCGGGACACTGGTTCGCACTCTCCTCCAGTGCCAGCAGACCCTTTGAACGTGCGGTCTGCGCATATTCTACGATCTGCTGTATGTATTTCTCGGGTGAATATTTTTTCGGCAGAAATGCCATTATGAGCTTCTTGGGAACTCCCGCCAGATAAGACAGGGGATAGGAAGCGATAAGGCAGGCTATTGCACCGCCGCCCGTGATCGCCAGCGACTGTCCTTCGATGAAGTCGCCTATATCACCGCCGCTCATTATTCCCCAAAGAATAAGACCAAAGGCCATTACCCAGCCTACGATAAGTGAAATATTCAAAATATACCCCTCGCTTTGTGTTATTTTTTGCGCTGTAATGCTGCACGAAGTTACGGCATATCAGCCTGTCCCTCGTTAGTCGGCAGACCGCGCTATGTCAAAGACCCGTCGCTGTCGTTTTGCCTGTGGAGTACGGCTCTGCGGCGTTGTCTATTGTATTCGGAAATTTTAGTGTTCAGCTCCTGCATACTTTCGCGTACTATGTAGCTGTGACCGTTGGACAACACGATGACCGTGTCGGGAGTTTCGTTGACGATCTCGATCATCTGCTCGTTCAGCATGAACTGCTTACCGTCAAGTCTTGTCAAAAAAATCATAGATTCCTCAAAAATCGGCGTTATGCCGCGAAGCGCGGAGCACTCCGCGGCAAGCCGAACAAATTATTATCTCTTGAGCGAGAGCAGCTCTTCAAGCAGCGTATCCGAAACCGTGATGGTTCTGGAGTTTGCCTGGAAGCCTCTCTGTGTGGTGATCATATCGGTAAACTCTACCGACAGATCAACGTTGGACATTTCGAGCGCGCCCGAAAGAATGTTGCCTGCGCCGCTCGTGCTGGGAATATTGAGGATAGGCTGACCCGAAGCGACCGTCTCGGCGAACATCGTACCGCCTATCTGGTTAAGACCGTTGGGGTTATCGAATGTAGCAAGGTCGATTCTGCCCATATCCATATAGCCGTGAACAGCGTGGTAACCGATAATGGTACCGTCCTGCTGAATGAGCACATCGGAAAGGTTGCCCCATGTCTGCGCGGAGCCGTAGCGACCATCTGTCAGGTTAAAGGTTGACAGAGCCTTCAGTGTCTTCGTAAAGAAGCTGTCGTCACCGTCACCAAGCTTCAGGGATGGGTTACCCTCAAAAAACGCCTTTCTCTGTGCGGCATTCATATCGTCAAGCTGATCCAGACCGGTCATCTTAAGCATCTTCTTTTCATTGCCGTTGGCCGCGTCCTTGATGGCGTTGAGCACCTCTGCAACGGTAGAAGAGTTATTGATGGTGATTGTAAGATTATCCTCGTCCCATACCGCCTTGGTCTTGCCCTCGCCATAGGTTGAAGAATAAGCAAAGGTGATCTTGTAATCGTTAGCGTAAGCACCTGGCGTAGCTGCTTCAAATGTTACGTCAACAGGGTCGTTGGTAGCCTTAAGAAGATCCTTTCCTGCCGCTCCAAAGTCGTCTATCAGCTTTGCAAGAGCTTCTGTTCTGTTTGTTGTGCCGTTGCTGTCGGTAGGCAGAACAAAAGAAGTACAGGTCAGACCTACTTTTATATTTGCGTCAACAAGAGCTTGAAGCTCAGAGTTGGTCCCGCTGTCAATAAGCTCGTTGATCTTCTGGTTAATCTCCGACATACTGGTCTTTGCACCGATATTCACTGTCCATACTCCGGCAGCATAGGTCACGGATGTTTCCGCAGTACCAGCATCTGTGATAATAACTTTGGGATTAGCGATTGCAGGATCAACCTCGGCAGCCGAGAAGGATATCTGAGCGTACTTCTGGGTTCCGTCGGTGTCCCTGTCCGCGCCCGAAGTGGTCTGCTCCGCATTCAAGTATTTATATCCCACATAGGAATCGCAGGTGTAGCTGGGAGTGGAATAAGTCCACTCGACAGTATTGGTAGCCAGCTGAGCGGTGGGGTCGTTAGGGATTGCCTCAAACGAGAACAGCAGCTCAACCTCATCGGGAAGAGTAACGCCGCCCGCGTTGAGTGCATTGTTTATAGCCTCCTGGAACTGAACCTCGGACTCATACTGTTCGTCCATATTAATGTTAACCGTCAAGATTCCATCGGCATAGGTCGCGAAAGGATACTCGGAATTAACAAAGGATACTGACATATTGGTGTTGTCGGAGGGCGCGGAAACGGAAAGCGTTACGTTCGTGCCGTTTATCTTCTTGGTAGCGCTGGAGCACTTAGCCTCGGTATCGGGAACTACCAGTCTGATTATCTGGGAGTCGGGGCTCTGACCCGAACTCTCGCCGGAGATACCGAGCACATGATAACCGCTCTCGTTTACGAGGTAGCCGTCCTCGTCAACATGGAACACGCCGGCTCTGGTGTAGTAGATATTGCCTGCACCGTCCATTACCTGGAAAAAGCCGTTGCCGTCGATAGCCATGCTGTACTTATCGTCGGTAGAGGAGTAACCGTTGTTGGAGAGGTTCGGGGTAGCACTGTTCATCTTAACGCCGTAGCCGACCTGTCTGGGGTTGATACCGCCGAGTGTGGAAGTACCTGCCGAAGCGCTTCTCTGTGTCTGATAGTAGATATCCGCAAAGGTAACTACCGTTGCCTTATAGCCCGTTGTATTTACGTTAGCGATGTTGTTACCGATAACGTCCATCTTCTTCTGGTGTGTCTGAAGTCCGGATACGCCCGATACAAGTGATTTTAACATTTTATGTTGACCTCCAAATGTTGTTTTTTCACCGTCTGCGGGGTCTCAGTCGCAGCCCCCGTGCAAACTCCGTAAAGGTCCGTCTGCTTACATTATAACGGTGGAATCAATGTTTGTAAAGATATTTCCCGTTAAGTCCTCGTGGGACAAGGTGGTGATGACCTTATTGTTTTTCACGCTCACTACAAATGCAGTTGTGTCAACCAGAATAAGCGTTTCGCTGCTTCCCTTGTCTGCGGCTATCTCCACTCCCTTATTCAGCCGCTCTAAGGTATTGCCCGCTTCAAGGTCTATGCTGCGTTCCTCCAGCCGCTGAATAGCGTGCTTTGAGAACTCAACGCCCTGCTGCCGCTCGTTTATCTTTGCCCTCAGCGCATCCGCGAAGCTCTCGCCCTCGGTCTGCTGTTCGGGAAGATTAACGGTCGGATTGCTCGTCGTGACACTGATTTGATTTCGGAGCGCAAGATATTCGCTTATAAGCATATTATCAGCCTCCGTGCCGTTTTATTAAACTATGCCCTCTGTGTTGAGATCCGCAAGATCCTCGCCCTCGTCCTCGGGCTCGATTCTGCCTGCCTCGTAAACCATTTCCTCGGCAGCTACCGCGCCTGTTGCCGCCGCTGTTTCAGCGTCAAGCTCCTTATCGGTGGTGTCGCCTCCAGTATTTCCTGTGTCGGTAGTGTTGTCGGTATCTACCGTCTCGTCGCCGTTATTGTCGCCGTTCGCTCCGTCATCGGGATTTGTGGGCTCGTCGGGCACTATTGTCGCATAATATACCTCAACAATATCATCAAGATCGTAAGCGGTATTGTTGATAACAACGTTTACCTTACCGTCCTTGACCTTTACCGACTCAATAAATCCGTCGTAAACCACCAGACCGTTGTTGGAAGCGGGTTTTACCTCGGCATACATACCTATCATTGCTGAAGCCTTTGCGATAAGCTCTCCGAGACCAGTGTTGGAAATGGTTCCTCCGGAAGAAGCCGTGCCGCTGTCCGTTACGGACTGAACGCTCTTGAGATCGAACTCCACACCGTCAACTATGATCTTGAACTCGTCGCCGACCTTTTTTACCTCGGAAACAACGCCTGTTTTATCTACCTTATCCGCGCCTATCATCTGCGAGACTGTAACGGTCTTGCCGACAAGCGAGGTCGCGTAATTCGACATCGTGTAGGTGCTGTTGTCCTGCAAATACTGTAGCTGCGAGAACTGCGCCATCTGCGTGATGAACTCGGTGTTTGATGTAGGCTCCAGGGGGTCTTGGTTAGTCATTTCCGCAACAAGCAAGCTAAGGAATGTTTCGGCGTTTACCAGGTCGGCGTTAGCGTCCTTGAACTTTTCCTTGTACTTCTCATGGTTCGCCTGAACCTGCTGGTCGCCGGTAAGTACCTTGCCCGTGGTTTTGTCGACAGCCATATTGTTTAATGCCATGCTTTTTCCTCCTTTCTACATTGAAGCTATAAGGTCCGCGAAGCTTGCTGTCTGCTCGCTTTCCTGCTGTTCTTCGTGCGAGTGATCCTCCTCACGGTAATAGGGGTTTTTACTGCTGCCGTTGTAGTCCTGCGCGTAGGTTTCCTGCTCGGATTCCCTTACCATCTGCCACCCCTCGAGCTTTACGCCGCTGTCACGCAGATTTTCCTGCATTGCCGCGCTGTGCTGCTCCAGAATGCGCTGTGTACGCGAGTTTTCCGCCGTGATCGATACCGATACCGCGCCGTCCGCTGCCTTTACCAGCTTTACCACGATTTTACCCAATTCCTCGGGATTGAGCACCATGCTGTATTCAGTAGCCTGCTCCTTCATGGTCTGCGCTGTTTCCACCAGCTTTGCGGCCGCCTGCTCGATTATCTCGCTCGGTCTTACCTCAACTCTCTCTCCGTTAGCTCTTGTAAGAGCGATCGGCGTGTCTGCCGTGAGGGGACTTTCGTTTGATACCATCGGCTTTTCCTGTGTCTGTGCGGTCTGGTTGGACTTGGCTTTAGCGTTTTTCAGCATCTCCAGCTCCTCGGAAACGGAATTGGTCTTGCTGTCCGTCACGCGCTGTGTGCGGGGCTGTTCCTCGGGCTGCTCGATACGGTTAGGCTGCAAAATCTCCGCCTTTTCCTCGTTCTGCTCCGCCTTAACGGGAACCTCGCGAGTCACCGTGCGAACCTCGGGAGCCGATATCTCGCCCTTTTCGACCGCGCCTTGGAATACCTCAAAGCCCTTTTCGGAGCTGTCCGCATTCGCGCCGCCGTTTTCGCTCTCCAAACCCGCACCCTCAACGGAATAGCTTACCTCGGAAGCCGCTGTGCTTGCTTCGGTAACAGCTTCAACGCCGATCTTCACGTTTTCGCTTCCGACCTCCGCCTTCACAGCCTCGGGTCTGACCGCTGTCTCGGCTGCCTGCGCCGTTACCTCCGCGGGAGCCTCCGCAGCAAAAGTCCTCACTTCGCCGTCCTCGGTCTTAACGGTCTGTGCCTTTACGGGCATTTCCTGCTTGACCTCGCGTGCGCTCTCCTCGTCGTCGGTTACCGTTTCGGAAACGACCGTCTCCGTTACGGCTGCGTCATCGGAAACCTTTTCGGGAACCTGCACCACGGGTGCGTCTGCCTCCTCGACCGGCTTGAGTATCTCCGCCAGTTCGGGTGGGATCAACTCGTCGTTCATCTCACCGGCTATCTGTGGCATCTCCGTGCCGTCCTCCGCCTCGACCTGTACGGTCTCCTTGGGAGCTGCCTGCCGGATCGGCGCAGTGATCTCCGCGTCCTCGTCAACGGGTATTACGGGAGCTATCTCCTTGTTCTCCGCGCTTTCCGCGAGAGAAGCCGTAATCTCCTCAAACTCCGCGGATATCTCACCGTCAATTTCCACCGCATGGAGCGCCGCAAATGTCATCTGCTCCGTTGTGGTATCCTTGACCGCGGGCTTATCCTCATCATCCTCGGACTCAACGACCTTTTTGGGAGCTTCCTCCGCATTTACCGCCGCTCTTTCCGTACCTTCCGGGCTTTCTTCCGATATCCCCTCGTGCTTAGCCTGTTCCGCCTGTGCCTGCTTCGGCTGATTTACCTGACCGGGCTTCACCGCCGTGCTTTCCGAGCCGTCAAAGCCGTCCAGCAGCGCCGCAAAATCCGCCGACTGCTCCTGCTGCAATTCCTGCATTCTCATTGCCAGAGCCGCGTCGGAGATCATGAAATCGCTCATAAAAAATCCGCCTGTACTTAGTGATACCGCCACTTATTCTTTCACCTCGCTTTCTTTTGAAATAATGTATATATCAAGGCATATGCCGAGATATCAGACTGCGCTGCTGCGGACTGTCTGTCCGCTTACAAACTCCTCGATAAACTGCTCGTTTTCCTTGGTCTCCTTGCTCCTGTATTCCTCGAGCTGCTTTTCCTCGAGCTTTTCAAGGGTCTTCACATCCTTGGTAGCTTCGACCACAACATTAAGCTGCCTGTCGATCTCCTCCTGCTTTTTTAGCGCTTGAAGCTCCTTCGTGTGAATATCCTGCTGAAGCGTGACGATGTAGCGCTTTCTGATAGCTACATCATAAGCCTGCGCTCCCTGTGAGCACACTCTTATCAGCTCGGCGCTCTGCTCCTCCAGCGACGCGCGTATCTGCTCCGCGTCCTCGTGAATTTTCCGCAGCTCTGCCTGGAGCGCTCCCAACGTGTTTTTCTGCTTGTCAAGCTCCTGCTGACGGAAATCCATCAGCTTTTGCAGGGAAAAATGAAATTTCTTCACAGCAACACCCCTTTTCAACTACCCTTGCCCATGTTACTTCTCGTCAGCTACCGCTTCGGTAAGAAGCTGTATCGACTGCTCCAGCGTAAAGGACTCGCTTACGGACTGCATCAAAAAGCCGTAAATCTTGTCGATCTTTCTTATCGCCTCGTCCAGCGCGGGATTGGTGCCGTGCTTGTACGCGCCGATCGAGATAAGGTCGTAGTTGCTTGTATACAGCGAAAGCAGATTTCTGAGCTGCCCCGCCGCCGCCTTGTGTTCGGGAGGCGCGATCTCGCTCATCAGGCGCGAAACGCTCTCCAGTATATCAATCGCCGGATATCGGTTCTGCGCCGCGATCTTTCTTGACAATATAATATGTCCGTCAATGATACCGCGCACCGTATCCGCGATAGGCTCGTTTGTGTCGTCGCCCTCGACCAGTACCGTATAGATACCGGTGATGGAGCCCTCGGGGAAGTTCCCCGCTCTCTCCAGCAGCTTGGGCATATTGCTGTAAATCGAAGGTGTGTAGCCTCTCGCTATGGGAGGCTCTCCCGTGGACAAACCCACCTCGCGCAGCGCCATGGCGTAACGCGTAAGGCTGTCCATCATCAGCAGAACGTCCTTGCCCTGCTTCATGAAATACTCCGCTATGGCAGTAGCGGTCAGCGGGCACTTGCTTCTCATCATAGCGGGCTGATCCGAGGTTGCTACCACCAGAACCGACCGCGCCATGCCCTCCTCGCCGAGGTCGCGCTCTATAAACTCGCGCACCTCGCGTCCACGCTCGCCCACAAGGGCGATAACGTTCACGTCCGCCTTGACCTTTCGCGCTATCATGCCCATCAGCGTTGATTTTCCGACGCCCGAGCCCGCGAAGATGCCCATTCTCTGACCCTTGCCCATAGTCAGCATACCGTCGATCGCCTTGACGCCAAGCTCTATGGTCTCTTTTATAGGAGGTCTTGTAAAGGGATTTACGGGGATACCCGATATGGAGACCTCCTCGGTGTAGGATATCTCCTCTCCGCCGTCCAGCGGATTTCCCGTCGCGTCGATAATTCTGCCGATAAGCCCCTCGCCCGCGCGGACGTTCAGCTTATCCCCCGTATTGTCAACGATGCTTCCGGGACCTATTCCCTCTATCTCGGTATAGGGCATGAGCAATATATTGCTCTTATTAAAGCCCACGACCTCCGCCTTGATAAAACTCTGCATATCCTTTGAGAATATCCGGCATACATCGCCGATATTGCACGAAGGACCGCTTGCTTCAATCGTCATCCCAACGATCTTTTCTATCTTGCCCATGTAGCGGAAGGTGTCACTTTTGGCTATGTCCCCTCGGAACCCCTCAAAATCCATCACTTTCCTCCGTTTCGGGCTTGCTTACTTATCCTCCTGTGAGGACGGTTTGGTTTTTTTGCCGCGGAACTTACCTCCGCCGATCTCCTGTATCATCCGCAGTTGGGTCTGAATACCCGCATCGGTTATCTCGCTGCCGTTATCCACTATGACCGTGCCGCGCTCCGCGTCGGGCAGAAGCTCTACCTCAACGTCGGCAATACCGCCGCACAACTGTTTAAGATACTCGTAATCCCCCGCAAGCTCCTCCGTCGCGCCGTTTTTGTCCAGCGTTATGCGAATAAGCTGCGAGTTTCTAAACTCCTTGGCGGCTTTCTTTATCAGCTTTTTAGCAGCCGTGCCGTCCTTGGTGCTCATGCTGTCCAACGTTACCTTGTTGGCAATAGCCATCACGGTCTCAAAAATTTCCTTTTCGTAACGTGAGAACAGCTCCTCCTTTTCGGCGTTGATGGCTTCCGAAAAAGCCCTCGCCTCATTCAGAATGTCCTGTCCCGCCGCCAGACACGCGTCCACTCCCTCAATGCGCCCCTGCTCGTAGCCCTCCGCCTTAGCCTTTATATAAACGCTCTCGCGGTTCTGCTCCGCCTCGGAAACTATCTTTGAGGCATTCTCCTGCGCGGTCTTAGTTATGCTCTCTGCGCGCTGTTTTGCGTCAAGAATGACCGTTTTGCCCTGCTCTATGTAAAGCTCCTTAAGCGCGGAAAGCTCCTTCTCCTGCGCCGCTATCGCCGCTTCGCGCTCGGAAAGCTCCCGCTCGCGGATATCCAGCAGCTCCGCGAGGTTCTCCTGCACCTGCTCAGGAGCCTGCGCCGTTTCCTCCTGCACCTGCTCGGTGGGAAGCTCCTGCGTTCTGTGCAGGTCAAGTGTGTTTGAGATATCCACACCGCCGCCGTAGCAAACGGAGTTCCTTTTTAATACCGACAACTGCCATACCTCCGTTTTCAAGCCGCCGTTAGGCCGCTATGCTTACGCGATAATCTCGTCTCCGCCGCCGTGGGAGATGGTGATGACACCCTCCTGCTCCAGACGCCTGATAACGCCGACGATACGCTGCTGCGCTTCCTCGACGTCGCGCATTCTGACATTGTGCAGATACTCGATATCCGCCTGCAGACTCTCTCTCGCACGGGAGGAAATATTGGCGAAAATGCACTCCGCAACCTCCTGGGTAGAGCCCTTGAGAGCCACAGCAAGATCCTTTGTATCCACCTGCTTCGCAAATTCCTGTATAGCCATGGAATCCAGCGAAACAATATCCTCGAAAACGAACATCTTCTGTTTGATAAGGTCCGCCAGCTTCTGGTCGCGGACAGACAGCTCGTCGAATATGTACTTCTCCGTTGCACGGTCTACGTTGTTCATAATCTCCGCGACATAGTTGATACCGCCGACCTCCATGGAATCGGTAGTGGCAAGGCTCGCGAACTTCTTTGCGAGCTGCTGCTCGATCGACTTTACTATCTCCGGCGAAGCCCTGTCCATCAAAGCAATGCGCTCAACTACCTCCACGCGCTTATCTTTAGGCAGCTCGGACAAGATTGCCGACGCCTGGTCTATTCTGGCATAGGACAGAATAAGCGCAATGGTCTGCGGGTGCTCATTCTGAACGATAGCAAGAAGATTCTTGTAGTCCGCCTTACGAACGAAGTCAAAGGATTTTGTCTTAAGCTGTTTGCTAATGCGGCTAAGAAGGTTAGATGCAGCCTCCTCGCCGAAAGCCTTTTCCAAAATCTCCTTAGCGTAGTCCATACCGCCCTCGGTGACTACCTTCTGGGTCAGACACAACTCGTAGAACTCGTTAAGAACCTCCTCGACCGTTTCCATCGGGTGGTATTCCATACGGGCAAGCTCTACGGAGATGGCCTCGACCTCGTCGTCGGACAAATGCTTATATATCTGCGACGCATTCTCAGCGCCCATGGAAGCCAGCACCAACGCTATTTTTTTGGTTGGCGAAAGCTCCGCCGCAGTACTGTTGTTAGCCATTAAGACTCCCTCCCAACGCGCCTTGAACTATTCTTCGCGCAGCAAATTCTTGATAATCATAGCAACGATCTCGGGACTGTTCTGAGAGAACTCCGCGATCTCGCGCTTGAGAATGGTTTCTTTGGACTCCTTGCCCGCTTCCTCGGTAAGGCTCGCGATGTTGAAATCCACTTCCTCGGGCACCTGCGGCTCCTGCGCGGTAAGACCCAGCGCTCCTCCGCCTGCCGCCGCCGCGAGAGCAGCCTCCTGTCTGCGGCGTATCTTGCGCTTGCGTGATTTGCTCATGAACAGCGACAGAATAAGCAACAGTATCAGCAGCACGCCCAGCACTATAACCACATACAGCAACAGGTTGCGGTAACCGTCCTGACCGTTTATGTAGATAGGTGTGCGGTTGTCCGATGTGGAACCGCCTCCGCCCGGGAGCGGGAACACGGTATTGAACACCGAAACGTTATCGATAGTCGTGCCGACAGCCTTGGCGAGAAGATCTGAATAGGCTTCTCTTTCCGCTATCGTCAGCGTATTTGTGTTGAGTATCAGCGAAGCGGAAAGGTTCTCGATCTCGTAACCGTCCTTTTCGATCACCGTTACAAGCTTGGAAACGTCATATTCTATTTCGTCCTTGCCGTAATAAAAGCTTTCGCCGTCTTCGATATCCGCCAGCGTCGGATAATCGGGCGAAAGGTCTCCGTTGGGCGTAACACCGACAATGTTTCCTTCCTCACCCATATCTATGCCTTCTCTGACATGATCCTCATGCTTCGTAATACCCTTATTATCATCGGCGTCCGTGTAGTAATGCTCGTCGGTCATCTGTTTGCTGTCATAATTCAATCTGGTGTTTACGATAACCGAGTAATTTCCGTTGCCGAAAGCGGTGTCAAAAAAGTCCTTCAAACGGCTCATAGCAGCCTGCTGAACGCTGTTCTCAAAAGCCAGGCGCTTTGCCGCTACCAGCGTACCGGAAGCGTCTCTCTCGCCATTTGCCTCCTCCTCTTCAGATATCCACCTGTACTCGCGGCCCTGCGTATCCACGATCTTTACGTTATCGTTGGTCATACCCGAAACGCTGCTTGTTACCAGAGCGAATATCGCTCGAACCTCGGAGTTCTTAAGTTCCATATCGTCCGCCAGACGCAGCGTGATGGAGCAGCTCGGCTCCTGCTTATCGCTTGCCAGCAGATAATCGCTTGTCGTGCCCGGGTCGAAGATGACCGTTGCGGTGCGAACCGCGTCCAGCGTAGCTATGGAAGCCGCTATGCGCTGCTCGCGCTGCTGGCGCTGAATTTCCCGCTTATCCGAATCCGTCGACCACAGATCGACGCCGTTGTTCCATATATCGTAATTATCCGAGGACTTGGGGTAGCCCTGTACCGCCAGCTGCATTCTCAGATAATCCACTTGATCCGACGGAACGCGTATTTCTCCGTTGGATTTAAGCGTAACGTCCGTAACACCCAAGTCCGTGATAACTCGGCTTATCTCGCTTGCCTCGGTAGTGGTAAGCCCCGTGAACAAAGCCTCGTCGTCTTTCTGATTAAGCATTACCGACAAAATAATTATTATCGCTATGATGACAACGGGAATCGCGCATATCAGGATCCTCACAGCCCTTGAAAAGCCCGACCACTTGTCTTTTACGACAGTCGTCACCTTTTTTATTCTTTCATTCATTTAAGTAATGACCTCCGGCTTATTTTAACGCGGCAGCGCGGTTATATCTGCATATTTATCAATGTATTATATGCGCTCAAAACCTCGTTTTTAACCGTCACCAGAAGGTCTACGGCAACTCCGGCTTTCTGGATATTCGCCTGTACCTCGGCGGTATTGTCGATATTGCCCAGCATAACGTCGATGGCGTCACGGTCTACCTGCTCGTTGGTCTCGATAACATTATCAACCATTCCTCTGAAAATGTCAAGGAAAGAAATGCTCTCGGTCTTTATCGCAAGATTCGCACGATCCTGCTCGCTCATGGGCAGCATGGGAGACATGCTCTCCATCTTCTGCATCTGCCCTATCGTAGTAAACTCCATATGTATCTATCCTTTCAAATCAAGCTGTATAATTTTATCAACCCTTGCCGATAGTAAGCCCCTTGTTGGCCATTGCCAGCACTATATCATAAGCGTTCGCGATAGCGTTGTAGGAGTCCGACGCCTGTATCGCGTCCATCTGCTCCACCGCCTGGTCTACATTGCTCTCGTAGACATACCCCAACTCGTCCGCCAGCGGGTGTCTGGGATTGTAGACAGGCTCCGCGGGCGTGGGGTCATCAACCACTGCCATTACCTGAACTCCGCGATACTTTATGTATTTGTGCTGCCACGTCTCACCCGTGCCGAGCTTTGTGCGTATAATGCTCTTAAAGGTCTTATCCTCGCCGTAGACCACCATCTGGCGCTTGTACGCCTCCTCGGGGGTCGTCGCCACATCGTAGGCGTTGGCAATGTTCTGTGATATGATATCCATTCTGAACCGCTCCGCCGTAAGACCCGAAAGCGGAATATTAAGAGAACTCAAAAAAGCCATAATCTGCCCTCCCGACCTTACTTCGTGACTATCGCGCTTCTCATGCGCGCGATATTGCCGTTCATCTGCTCAATAAGCGTGTTGTACTGTATCTGGGTCTTGGCGAGCTCTCCCGCCTGGGTATCGTGATCGACGTTGTTGTGATCCGCCTGATCGTTGGTGTAGGTATCGATATAGATTCCCTGTTTGAGGTTGAGCTCCTTTTTTATCGAGCCGTTGGCGCGCAGCTTATCGCGCAGTACGCCGCTGAACTCCAGATACTTGCAGTTATAATTCGGAGTATTTTCGTTGGTCAGATTCTGCTCGATGACCTGCATCTTCGTCCACATCACATTCAGACCCTGCTCTGTGATCCTGAACGCGGTGGTATCAAATAAAGCCATAATCATTCCCCTTTATTAAAAGTCGTGTACAGCCCTGTACATTTTCCGCCGATTCGTCCTTGTTTTAAGGCGGACTGATACAACATATATCATTCGTATTTTTATTATACACCTTTTCACTTGATTTTGCAACATTTTTTTTTGATTTTTCACACATTTTAAAATTTTTGTCGTTAACAACAAATTCCATTAAATGGAATAAATGCCCGTAAGCCGTTATTTTTCGTGCTCTAAAGCGCAACCAATTGTTGAATTGTCACAATTTCCCTTATAGATTTTCTACATATCTCACAATATCACAAAATGTTTTTAGCGTTCCGCCTCATGTAAATTATATCCATTTATCCTATTATATGGCGTGAATTTTCGTCAATACACGGGAAATCCCCCGAGAGCCTTCGGGGGATCAGTCTGTATTCGATATATGTTGAGCCCGGCAATTTGTTTTAATTTAAATCTGCCGCATCGAACATCTCCGCCGCCATGTCAAAATGCTCCGCGGGGATAAACAAGACCATATACTCGGGTAATGTATAGGGATCTTTAGCGATATCTTCCCCCGTAACGTTTGTCAGCACGAGCATATAATGATCGCTTTCGTAATCCGTATCCACATCGTAAACGCTGCCGCACAGCGGATACAGCTCCATAGCCTGCGACACATCTATCTTGGCGGCTTGAACGAATTGATACTGCGACTTGATGTCTTCCATAATCTCGCTGTCGGACATGGGTTTTTCCTCACCCGTCTCGGGATACCATTTATAAGCCATGCCCAACGCTCTATAATAATCGGCAAAGTGCTCGTCGCCCGCAAGTCCGAAAAGATTTTCAGCCGTGAACCTCAAGCCCGAATAGCATTGATAATATCGCTCATAACCGTCGTCCATCGGCAGCGATTTAACAATAAACGCCGTCTTATATTTGTCCGGGTCAGTGCCGAAATCGACCTCTATCCCATACTCCTTCAGCAGCTTCAGGGTATTTTCAAACCACGGGTAGACGTTTATGCTGCCGCTTTCATCGCTCGAAAAATAGCTGTCCTCCTTTGAAAGATAGCCGATCATTTCGTCACGGTCACGCCCCTCGGGCAGCACCCGGAAA
This sequence comes from uncultured Clostridia bacterium, assembly GCA_947175045.1. GTDB lineage: Bacteria > Bacillota > Clostridia > Oscillospirales > Ruminococcaceae > CAG-115. The sequence continues at coordinate 14,832 of CAMWLH010000002.1, forward strand.
TATACCGTTCTCACGTAATTGCCCGACTCGCATTTGAACATTCTCTCAAACGTAACGTTTTCGCAGTCCTTTTTTACCGCCTCGCTGATCATATCGTGCGTAAGACCGCTTTTGCTCAGCGGAGCAAAGCCTTTGTTGCTGCTGGTGTTCCAAGTTATAGTCCCGAGTATCTCCTCGGCGTTGCTATGAAAATCCAGACACTTATCCGCCATGACCTCGGGGAGCGCCAGTTCCCGCAGTATCTCGGAATACGTCTCGTCGCTTATCTCAATATCTTTGGCTTTTATATGACCGTCATAGGTGTAATATTCGAGCTCCACCCTTGTCGAGTTGTAATAGCTTTGTGGATCTTTTTTCATTCTGTCAAACGCCACAAATATATTTGAATAGGTATTGTTCTTTTCCGCGGAGTTTTGCAGCCGCGTTATCAACTCTATATTTTCCCGCTCCGAGACATTCGCGGTGAAAACCTCGTTCATTCTGTTCTTTGTGGCATAAATATGAACCGTACCGACGCTCTGCGGATCGGGCGCTCTCAAAAAAGCTCCGAAAGCGTTGCTGCACATCGCCGCAAGAGTTATCCCCAAAGCGGCTATGGTCGTACCTCCGCAGCGCGCCAGCGACCACCCGAATCTCCGCGCTTCTCCCGCGGCGACCTCTAGGATAAGATAAACGGCGGGTATAGCTAGCAGCAGAAGCACCGAATAGGCGTTGATCAGATCAAGAATGCCGGGCTCATATTCAGCATCTGTGGCGAAGAGAATATCCTCAAAATTACGCGATATCTGCCACCCTGTTACAGCGGCGATCATAAGTGCCGCCGATCCGTGAATAATATACTGCGCGGGTCTTGCCGCGAAGGCTCTCGCTCCCACCTGCTCCGCTCTGCGCCGCCTTATCACAAGCCACGCGCCGAGAACAAGCAAAAGTATCACGATAAGCGCTGGAATAAGGTATTGCGGCTGCTGTATCGGGTAGTAGTTCGTCGGAGCAAAGGGCAGCGAATCGCCGAAGCCTTCCGTTGCATAATACCCCGCCATGACCGAGCTCAGCGCCATACCCAGCGGAGATGTTACAAAAACAGGGTGAAGCTGTCCCATATAAAACGCCGTTGACCAATTTCCTGCTGCGAAGCTCATACCCAGCCAGTTCAAAAGGTAGTGAATTACGGGGACGACGATATTCACCAGTATCGGCATAGCCACCGCGTGAAATACCTTACCGCAGAAGCCCATTATAAATATCGTCAGAACGTACAGCATTATCGCCGCGAGAAATACCGTCCACAGCAGAGGGAACACATCGTTTTCCAGTACTTTAAAAATAATCTCGGAGCCGACATATTCGGGCATTCCGTAAAGCGGCCGAATCAGAATAAGCCCGAGAACGACCGAGAAAAGGTGCGGCAGAACGGTGACGGTGGCTCCCGCCAGAAAATCTCCCCAGAATGCCCCGTCCGCGGAAACGGGCAGCGAATAATCCATATCCGCGCAGCCTTTTTTGTAAAGACGGCGGTAGGATATCAGCGGCACCATAAAATGCATAAACACCACCGTAACCAACGCTATCACCGCGATAGCCGCGCCCACTATGATAAGCATAACTGCGGTATCCTGCTTATCTTCCATAGCCCGCCACGCCAAAAACTGCGCGTCGCCGGCATTGGGGTATGCGCTGTAATAAGCATCCCGCGCAGCCTGCAGCTTTATATCAAAATCCGTCAGGAAATCCATCACCAGCGCCGCCATAGGGTAGGACAGAAGCGCTGCTATTATTTGTATCACCATGCACGCGCGCAGGCTTTTCACCTTATAAAAATAATATTTGCCGAAATTATGAAAATCAATCCTTGAGACCGGAGCTGTCATAGCCCAGCACCTCCATTTCGTATATAAATATTTCCTCTAAGCTGAGCGGCATCTCGTCGATAAACTTAGGCGAGAACTTCCGCACGCTTTCAATGATATTGCTGCTCTCGCCGCGCGCTATCATCTTTGTTACGCTGCCGCTGGTTTCAAGGCTCAGCAGCTCGATATCCGCGAAGTCCTCCTTTGTGACCTCTCTGTCAAAGGCGGTTTGTAGCTTCACAATGCTCCCCTTTATGGTGTCGAGCTCTCTGTCAAACACTACCTTTCCATTGTGCAGAAGACCCACTCTGTCGCAGAACTCGTCCATCTCCGCCATATTGTGGGAGCTGAATATCACCGTCAGCTTTCTGTCCAGCATAGCGTCTATCATCATCTGCTTTACGATATTCCTCATTGTCGGGTCGAGCCCGTCGAACGCCTCGTCCAGCAGCAGGTAGGGAGTTTTGCAGCTCAGTCCGCATATCACCGCCGCCTGGCGCTTCATTCCCTTTGAGAACGTCATCAGCTTTTTGTCCCGCGGGAGCTTCACCGTTCCCAGCAGCTTTTCAAACAGCTCGTCGGAAAACGTCGCGTAGAAGGTCTTGTAATAATCCCTCATCTGCTTCAGCGTCATATTGGTGAACTGCACCGTTTCGTCCCCCACCAGGAACACCCGCTCCTTTATCCTCGGGTTGTCGTAGACATCTTCGCCGTCCACCCTAACGCTCCCCGCGGCGGGCTTGTATATCCCCGTCATAAGCCGCAGCAGCGTGGACTTCCCCGCGCCGTTCGACCCCAGGAGTCCGTAGGCGCTCCCCTCGGGCACCGATATCGAAATGCCGTCCAGCGCGTTTTCACCGCGATCAAAACTCATGACACAATCCTTTATTTCAATCATTTCTATCCTCCTGATTCAAAAAAATTTTCCGCAACCCGTCCGCAAAAACTCCGCTGCGCTCCGTTTCCGCAGGCTCTTGCAGGAAATTTTCCCGCGCGGGCGTCGTGCTGCTCTTCGCTGTTTATTAAAATCTGAAGTTTTCCGCGTTGGCGAAAGGCTGCTCCGATCTTGCTTCTTGCCTCCGCCCGATGAAGCCGCAGTCAAAAGGCAGAGAATACGACTTTATCCCTAAGTTTTTATATCATACGTCAAAGTTAACATCAAAGTATACTATTATAATACATATTCAATTGCGCTCTGCCCCTTGACTCCGGCTTCACTCGTACCGGCTATACCGCTCTGCTCCAGACTCGCCGAACCAATTCCTCGGTCTCCTGTAAGGTCACTCCCGAATTGTGAGCCGCATTAAGGCTGTCCTCCAGCTTTTTGAGCGCTTGAGTTTTCAGCGCCTTTGCCGCGTCGGCGTTATCCGAAACATAGCTCCCCTTTGCGGGGATGGAATAGATCAGCCCCGCCTGCTCCAGAAGAAAATAGGACTTCTGCACCGTGTTTGGGTTTATCCCAAGCTGTTTAGCGACCTCGCGGACGGCAGGCAGCTTTTCTCCCGCCGTTAATCTTCCCGAAGAAATAAGCGCTGCAACTCCGTTGTAAAGCTGCTCGTAAATAGGGGCTTTCCCCAATAAATTTATCTCGAACATACCGATCCACCTCCTTATATAAAATTGTATTATCTGTATTATTTGTCTTAGTACAGTTGTATTATAGCATACTTTTCCTGTTATGTCAATAGGGTTTTAATAAAATAATATTTTTTGCCGCACGCTGTTTGTGGGTAGATTTATATGCTGCCTGTTTTTTACGATGACTTTCTGCCGCGTTTGACGATCTATGTTTTTATACCCCTCCGATAATAAAGCCGTACCCGGCGATATTCTTTACGATTCATAATAAATTAAAAAATTTCGCAAATTTCACCGCCATCAATTTCCTTTAATAATTCACCTCAGGGTGAAAATAATAATATCGCAAAGGCACTGAAACGGAATATTTCCGTTATTATTCAGACGAGTTTCGGTGCGAACATTTTAGCATTACGCGAAAGAAATCCGCACCGTATTTATCAATTTGCGAATATAATTCGGAAAGTGATAAATTCTTACGAAAGACCTTTGCTATTATTATTGATTAAGGAGAATGTTATTATGTCTAACAAGCAGTCTAAGGCCGCTCTTAACAACATTAAGATGCAGGCAGCAAATGAAGTTGGCGTTAACCTGAACAACGGCTACAACGGTGATCTCACCGCAAGACAGGCAGGTTCCATCGGCGGTATGATGGTCAAGAAGATGATCGAGTCCTACGAGCAGAAGAACGCTCAGTAAGTATTCTTAAGTTATTAAGAACTTCATCTCCAAAAAAATCAGCGACAACTGCGATCTGACAATAATATCCCCCGGGCATTCGCCCGGGGGATAGAGTTATTTGGTTATTCTGCTTTTTCTTTGACTGAGCACTCCGCGCATATCCCGCGCAGGTTAAGTGTAACGCCCGTGATCTCGTGACCTTCGCGCTGCCTTATACGGGAAATTATCTCCTCCAGCTCGGGGGTCTCGATATCGAATACCCTCCCGCAGTCCTCGCAGATCATGTGGAAATGCGTGTCCGTCCTGCCGTCGAAGCGGTCGCTTCCGTCGGCAATATAAATCTTTTTCAGCATTCCTATCTCGCTGAGCTGGTTGAGATTTCTGTATACCGTTCCCAGGCTGAGACCGGGATTTTCCTTTTTTAGAGCCGTATAGACCTGGTCGGCGGTGGGATGTACGGGAAAACTCTTTACATACTTTAAAATGATCTCCCTTTGTCTGGAGAATTTCATAAACCTATCCTTTCGCATACGCTATAAACGCAATAACAATAATCGTTACTGTAATTATAACACGCCGTTCTCCAAAAGTCAACACCATGTTTTCCCAAGCACTTACTCAATTATATTCAAATCGCTGTCCCGCACCGGCATGACCTCACGGTATATTCCCTCGGGCATAGTGCCAAAAACCTCTCTCATATCATATTTTTCCGTGATGATATTATCCTCCAGCACATAGGTAACGCTGCCTATCCCGCTTTCGGTGGGGATATCCGTATGATCGGCATAGTAATTTATATGAAGCAGACCATTGCTTCGCACAAGCACGTTTATGACGTTTTCAAGCTCGGGAACGATATTTTTTATATCCGCATTTCTGACAAAATCCATATCCGACGGCGACGTTTCGTAAATTCTGAACTCGGCGCCGTCCCAGTACAGCGGATACAGATTATTGGTTCCCGCGGTCGGGCCGCAGTCCCTTACATAAGGAATGCCGCCCAGCACCGTGAAAATGGTATGCCTGTTTTGGTCGTTTATATTGAGCTCCGCCGTATTTCCCACCTGCACTGGAATATTATCCCTAACGGTCATACACACAGTCGGTACGCCCAGCCCCATGGCAATATCGGTACTAATGCTTACAAAATGCTGCCCGCCCGAATCAAAAACAGAAACAGCGCTGCTCCCGTACCTTTCAATCATATCCGTACCGATTTCCGCATAGCACTTCTCCCCGCTCTCGTCGGCATACCACACCGAAACATATCCGCTATACCCCTCCGGGTCGTCGCTATACCATATGGGAACCGTTCCATGCTGCGAATTATCGGCGGGCGTAAGGAATATCTCCTCCTCGTATCCGTCGCCGTCGTAATCGAAGCTGTCGGAGAACAAAATTTCGGCTTCCTCCGTACTCTCCGTGCTGTCCACCGTTTGTAGCTCCGCGGAAAATATCTCCGTCGTATCGGCTTCCGCAGTACAAATATCGGCCGCCGAGCTCCCCGCTCTCTCCGAGCACCCCGTGATACCGACCGCAGCCGATACCGCGAATATCCCCGCCAAAACACGCGGCGTCCTTTTAGTGAAATTCATACCGATATCCTCCCGTAAAAATGCGCGGCTTTTACCCCGCGCATTGATCGCTTATACGGTTTGTCCGTTAGTATCGTGTGCCGTGGGTTTGACGGGAGGAATGTGTTCCTTGGGAATTTCCGAATTGATACCCGAGCCGATAGCCTTTCCCGTGATAAAGGAGTTTACCATGCTCCCCAGATCTATCCCGAGACCGTCCAGCAGCCCCGACGACGCCTGGGTAGTCGCTTCGGTGATATCCTTTACCAGCTTCGAGGTGTTCCCGTCGCCGTACATGGTGATCTTGTCGATATTCTCCAGCGGCTTTGCGATAGCCTCCGCTATGGCGGGCATCTGCTCGAAATACATCTGGAGCACCGCCGCTTCCTCCATCTTGCGCATAGCCTCCGCCTTTTTGTCGAGACCCTCCGCCTCGGCGAGAGCCTTCGCCCTTACCGCTTCGGCTTCGGCGATACCCTTTGCGCGGATACCCTCCGCCTCCTGCTCCGCGGCGAATCTTGCCGCTTCAGCGCGAGCCTTTTCCGCCGCGGCTTCGTTCTGAGCCGTTACAAGAATAGCCGCCGCCTCGTTCTTCTTGATCTCCAGCTCCGCTTCGGAGTTCTGGATATCCTCGTATTTCTTAGCCTCCGCGCTGCGCTGTGTGGAGTACAGCTCAGCGTCGGCGCGCTGCTGAGCCGCGTACTTCTCGGCTTCGGCGGTCTTTTTGATCTCCGCTTCGAGGGCGCGCTCCTTAATCTCCGCTTCCTTGGCCTTTATCTCAACCTCTTTTTCCTGTTTTGCGAGGTTTGCGTTGGCGGTGGTTATCTCGATGGTCTTGCGCTGCTCCTCCTGCTGAATGGTGTAGGCAGCGTCAGCCTCCGCCTGCTTGATGTCGGCGGCGCGCTTGAGCTCCGCCTGCTTTATCGCGAGCTGATTCTGGCGCTCCGCGATAGCGGTCTCGGAGTCCACCTTGGCGTCGTTTGCCTTGCGGTTAGCTTCCGCCTGGGCTATCTTGATATCGCGCTCCGCCTCTGCTTTGGAGATAGACGCCTTTTTGCGTATCTGCATGGTATTGTCAATACCCATATCGTTGATAACGCCGTTGTCATCGACAAAATTCTGCACGTTGAACGAAACTATTTCAAGACCCATAGCCTTAAGGTCGGGGTCGGCGTTCTGTCTTACCTTATCCGCGAACGCCTGGCGGTTGGAGATCATTTCCTCCAGTCTCATCTGACCGACGATCTCACGCATATTGCCCTCCAACACCTCGCGGGCTACCTTGGTTATGTAGTCGACGTTTTTGTTGAGGAAGTTCTGCTGCGCGCGGGCGATAGTCTCCATATCGGGCGATATCTTTACGTTTACCACCGCGTCCACGGAGATGTTGATATAGTCCGCGGTAGGCACTGCCTGAGCGGTCTTGACGTCTACCGACATCAGCGCCAGCTCCAGCACGTCACAGCGCTCGAAAAAGGGCAGCTTTATGCTCGCCTTGCCGATGACCACCTTGGCTCTGCGGCGCAGACCGCTTATAATGAACGCCTTATCGGGCGGAGCCTTGCGGTATCCCGCCGCGAACATGATAATAATTATCACTAAAACTATTCCTATGGGAATTAAAATTTCCGAAGATAAAAAATCAGGCATGACACGTTCCTTTCCGCGGCAGATATGCCGCCGTTAAATTCTTCTTGAGATGTCCAGAGCGGCGTCGTAAGCGCTGCGGCAGTCGTCGAAATCGCGGCGGTAGTCCTCGGTTCTGCTTGCTCTGATATCCTCCACGATCTTCGCGGCGGGGTCGAACACTCCCCCAAGACCGATATTTCCCGCAAGTCCCTTTAATGAGTGCGCGTTCCGCTCAACCTGTGTGAGGTCGCCCGCGGAGACCGCCTTGGAAAGCCGCTCCATTACTTCTCCCGCAGCCTCGAAAAACTTGATGTAATATCGTCTGAACATATCCTCGCTGTCCATAAACTTCTCCGTCATAGCTCTGATATCCAGCCCTACCGCGAGAAGCTCGCCGCGAATTTCCTCACTTATCATAACACCACCCCTTTAAAGGCAAGAGAATGCTCTTACCCCATCAGTCCTCGGCTCCGTAAACTATCTGCTTTATAAGCCGTATCGGCCGCGCTCCCAGACCTCCGCAGCGCTGTATAAAGTACAGGAACGTGTAGCCGCCCTCGGGATCGTTCACAAACTCGCACCCGAGCCAGCCGCCCCAACCGTACTCTCCAAGATGAACCGACGGACCCGTCTGCGACAAATCGGCCGCGATACCCATAAGATTACCGTAGTTGTAGCCCCGCTTATCCTCCCAGTCATATGAAACGAGCTGCTTTTCGCTGAGCTGGGGCGCAGTCATATAGCGCACCGCGTTCTCCGAGAGTATCCTCCGCCCGTTGTACACACCCTTATTGAGCAGCATCGAGCCGAACGCCGCCATATCGTCCATTGTGGACAGCAGCCCCGCGCCGCCGCTCTCAAACTCGGGCTTTTTGCGGCAGAGGTAGGTAAGACCCAAATGCTGCCAGCCGCAGGGAACAAGCTCGCCGTCCTTAAACTCGTAGTTTTCCGCCAGCCTGTTCAGCTTTTCGGGAGGACACCAGAAATCCGTGTCCCTCATGCCAAGCGGCTCGAACAGCTCCATACGCAGGAAATCGCCGAATTTCTTCCCAGATACGACCTCGACTATCGCGCCGAGAACGTCCGCACTCGTGCCGTACAGCCACCTTTCGCCCGGCTGGAACGCCAACGGCTGCTTCCCTATCTCATTAGCGAGAGTTACCGTGTCCCAGGGCTTTCCCGCCTCAACGTCCGCCGCCATCTTGTCGTAGAGCTTCTGCATTTCCGCGCCCGCCACGAAACCCGTGTCGGGGTAGCAGCAGCCGGAGGTCATATCCAGCAGATTCTTGATGGTAACCTCGTTCTTCACGGGCTCACTGCCGTTCTCCGTCAGAACCGTCTGATTCTTAAAGCCCTCAAGATACCAGCCCGCCTTGTCGTTGATATCCAGCAGCCCCCTGTCAAACAGTATCATTAC
>CAMWLH010000003.1 GCA_947175045.1 uncultured Clostridia bacterium
AGCTCCGCCCGCTTCGCGGGCTGCGCTTTCAAATCGGCTTGCGAAAAATTCCTGCATCGTTATTACGTCGCTATAACTTTTTATACAGACTGAGCCGCCTAACAAAGGCGGCTGATCTTTTATTCTGTTACATTTTATCAGAACTCCAGCGCTTCTCCCCCGCCGAGGTACATGATCCTGTCCCCGAGTATCTCATCCATGGTGTCGAAGCCCTTGAAGCCCGTGCAGTGGCAGGCGTATATCTTTTCCGCGCCGCTGTATTTCAGCGCACGCGCCTGGGCGGTGACGTACTCCGAGGAGCAGTTGAGCGTCTTGGGATTCGCGCCGCTGAAATGAAATCCGCCGATGACCGCAAGAATGGGTATCCCGTGCCAGCGCCGCTGTACCGTTTCCAGCATATTCAGCGCCCCGCAATGGAAGCAGCCGCCTATCAGCACAAGACCCTCCGCCTTGCGCTTTTTCGGGAATATCACCGCGAAGCTCTCGTCGTCGAAATTATGCGGCACGGTTTTTTTTCCGCTCATTACGCAGTAGCTTCTGTCGGGATTGATATTCTTATCGTCGAAGTCCTCGCAGCTCGCGAGATAAAAGCCCTCGCACACCTCCGAAAAGCTGTTGAACAGCACAAGATTATCCGCGTACTTCTTGAAAAATCCCTTGCCCGCTCCCACAGACGACTTGAACAAGCCGTTCTTTTTGAACACCTCGTTCTGCGCGCCCGCGCGCAGGAAAATCTCCGCGTTTGGATTAAGCCGCATTATCCCGTCAATTCCGCCAATATGCGCCGCGTGGTTGTGGGTAATTATAACGCTGTCCACCTCATCTATCGGGAGCCGCATTCTGCGGGCGTTATCCAACGCCTTTCCCGTAAGACCCGTATCAATGAGATAATTCCTGCCGTTAAGCTCCACGAACAGCGACAAGCCCTCCTCAAAGAACAGCTTCTCGTCCGCCGCCGTATTTTCTATCAGACAAATTATTTTCAATAGCTTTCACCCTTATTTTAAAAAATTTTCCGCGCCGACATTACGCCGCAATTTTTCTTATTACGGATCTGTAACCTTGCCGATAAATACTATCTGTTCCTCTTCCTCGTCGTATATCAAAAACGCAAAGGGACGGTCAAGGTATACTTTTTTTTGTTCCCTTAATGCCCTTGCTGCGGCGAGCTCTATCGTTACCGCCGCAGCTCTGGTGCCGTACTCGTCAAGCTCCAGCTTTGTTTTTTGCAGTACCTCCGATACAAAAAGCTGCTGCTCGGAAATTCCCGAAAAATCGGCTTTATCTTTATCAAAAATATCCCCCAGCCCCGCCGACTTAAGCAGGTCGGTCAGCGGGATATCCGTTTCAAAATTCAGCCGCGGCATTCTTGCCCGCACATCATACATATGGCTTTCGCTTTCCAGCAGAGATGGGATATCCAGCTCCTCCAGCGTAAAATCTCCCTTGTTTTTCGGAAGTATACCGATAAAGCTCATACCGTTGCGGTAGCCCGCGCCGAACGCGGTCGCCATGTCATTCTCATAATAAGCGCCAAGGCCGTTTTCCATCAGAGGCATTCTCTTTGTGCTCCCGTCGGGCAAAGTAAAGTCTTGGGTGCGATCCTCATAATAGCTCCACTCATTCCACCAGCCCGACTCAAAATAAACCGTGTTTACCAGTATCGCGACGTCGTTTTCTCCGTAATCGCCCAGCGCCTGCGGAATAAGCTCGTGAGTTTTTTCGTCTATCCAGCCGTTGACGGTGTTCAGCGTTTCCTCTTTATTGCCGAAATTCAGATTGCGTATCTCCGCGCCGAATTTCTCCGAAATGCCGTCCCTGTATTCGGGTTTAAGCGGCAGAGTGTTATCCGCCCAGAAAGAATTGGCTATCTCAAAAAGGTTCCGATATTCCTCGCCTGCGTACTCCTGCGAGTTGTAGTTTTCCCTTACCTTTTCCATATAGCCCTGCGCGAAATCGGCGTAGCTTTCCGTGCCCAGATATCTGTCAAGCTCCGCTTTGGAGCTGCCGTCCGCTCCCGCTTCGAGAAGCCCGAGAGCCATATTCAGCGACAACGGACTGAACATACTGTTTCCCCGCTCCACGCTTATTTTGTCAAAAAGGCGTATCGAGGTTTCCATATTGTTTTCCGCTATTTCCATTTCCGCCTCCAATGTTTCAATATTTATCATCGGCTCAAGGTCTGCCGACTTGACGCTCTCGGTTTCCGAATGATCTGTTATTGCTGTAACAGGCGGCTCGGAAGCAGTCGCGGTCCGCTCCGCTGTGCTTTCGGGCGGCGGAGCGTCAAGCACGCGGTCGGAGGAGCAGGCGGTCAGCAATAACATAAAAGCTATTATCGCCAATGATACTTTTTTCATCTTAATTCCCTTTCCGCCGCACATATTCCTTTATCGCGGCGAAGCTCTCCGCGCTGAGGCAATGCTCGATACGGCAGGCGTCCTCCGCCGCGATCTCCTCGGGAACTCCCAAAGAGGTAAGCCAGCTTGTGAACAGCAAATGCCGCTCATAGACCCGCTCCGCGATCTCCCTCCCCTTTTCCGTAAGGGTTATGTAGCCGTTCTTATCGACGCTTATGCAGCCCTCCTCGCGGAGGTTCTTCATCGCCACGCTTACCGACGGCTTGGAAAACTCCATTTCCGCGGCAATATCCACCGAACGCACCTCGCCGCTGCGATTGTGCAGTATCAGAATAGTTTCAAGATAATTTTCTTTCGATTCAAATATTCTGTCTTTCATTACGTTTTCCTTTCGGTATATATCGGTATATAAAGGTTGACGAGAATTGGATGATTTAAAAGAATTTCAAAATTCCCGCACTCACGTTCCGTTCCGCTTCGCTCCACCAAGTTTTGCGCAAACAACTACAAAATACTATAAAGAACTACACGACCGTTGCGCAAAACTTACCGACTGCGGGAACCGGTCATCGTTTGCCGTTCGGCAAACTCGACCTTTTGAAATTCTCCGGCGTGGGCGTTTTGTGGCTTGGATTTATGTGCCCTTTATGCGGGGGGTATTTTGTGACTTTGATTTATATGCCCCCTTATGCGCGGACATTATGTGACCATACTTTGATACAAAGATAAACCACCTTTAAATATTTTACCACATTATTTTTCATTAGTCAAGTCAAAGACAAGTATAGCCCGCACTGCGCTAAATTTCTTCCTCGCCCATACTTAAAATGCGCGCGATAACGCTGCCCTCGTACACTATCGGATATTCCCTCAAAGAGAAGATCAGACCGTCGGCGGGAGCAATTATTTCCTGCTCCACCGTGCCGCTTATGGGGGTTACTATCTCGCCGATGACCGTGCCCCTCTGCACCCACATATTATGCTCCGCGGAGGGAATGAAGATACCGCTTTGCTCCGCGTGGATAACCCTTACCGACCCGTCGGTGGACACCATTGGGTGAGATACCGCATCAACCATACCTTGCCCATCAGTCCACATTCCCATGGTCGACATCAGATTAAATATCCCCGTCAGAAGCTGCGAGCAGTAGCTTTTTGTTATCCTCTGACCTACTCCCATCTCGACTACCAGCGTAGGAACTCCGTTTTTATTCAGCGTGTCCGCGAGGGAGCCCTCCCCAACCGCGTTTGAATTGTGCACCCACACGAAATCCGTGTTCAGCAGGCGGGCGTATTTCAGCAGCATATCGCTGTTATCCCTGCTTATCCTTACCTGCGGGACTTCCCTTATAAATATATTGCTCGCGTGAATATCGATGCATATGTCCGCGCCCTTGATGTCCGCGACCAGCTTCGCCGCCACGTTCTCCGCTATCGCACCCATATCCGACCCGGGGAACACCTTATTCATATCCAGTCCCGACATAGGCACGGCTCTTGTCACCGACTCCATTCCAAGCGGATTTATCGAGGGATAAATATCCACTACCCCCTTCAGCCTTGACGTGTTCGCGGTTATCCGCCTTACAAGCTCATAGCAGACATACTGACCCTCCAGCTCATCGCCGTGTATCCCCGTAACAACAGCTATCCGCTTTCCGCTGTCCTCAACCGCCCCTTTCAGGCGGTTCTTCTTGATCGTAAGCTCCTCGTCGGCAGGCAGCTTTATCGAAACAATATTCTCAACCATCTTAGCTCCTTATTTAAAAATTTTTCCCGTACCGTGCGAGCGCGGCTCGCACTACCGCGCTGTGAAAGCTCCGTTTCGCTTCGCTGCACTACGCTTCCACAGCTTGTTGCGGGAAAAATTCCTGCGTGGGCGAAACGTTGTTCTTTTTGGGCGCTGCTTTGCTGCGTGAGCAGAATGTTGCTTTGCAAATGCCTTGCGTTCCGTTACTCCTATTCTACTGATTTCAGCGATTCCACCATGCTGATTTTTTTCAGCACTCGGGTCATTATCTGATTTACCACCAGAGAGAACCCTACCGTTATCAGAAACGCCCAGAGGAACGACAGCGGGTGTATCTCTCTTCCGAACATTACCTCGTCTATTTCCGCGGTAACTATGACATACTCGCACAGCGCCACTCCCAGCAGAAGTCCCGCTGCCGAGCCCATTACCGACAGTATTATATTCTCACGGAAAACATAGCTCGACACCTCTCTGTCATAGAAGCCCAGCACCTTCAGCGTCGCTATCTCGCGTATGCGCTCGGTGATGTTTACATTTATCAGATTATACAGCACCACAAACGCCAGCGCCCCCGCCGAAACTATCAGCACTATTATAACCAGATCCATTATTTTGATCGTGTCGGAAAAGCTGCTCGACGCGCCCGCGTTCATCATTACCGCCATTACCCCGTCAAGGCTCAGCATTCTTTCGCTGAACTGCGCCTGCGCCTCGTCGTCGGAGGTTATTCCGTTGGTGAAATATATCATATTATACTCGGGAGCTTCTCCGAACGTTGTCTCGTACAGCTCCTCAGTCATATATAAATAATGGCTCGCGTAATGCTCGGTTATTCCCGATACGGCGACGGAATTTCCGACCGTTTCGTCTATCATTATCGTCACGTTGTCGCCCTTTTGCACGTCAAGCAGCTTTGTCAGCTTTTCGGTGGCTACCGCGCCGTCGGTAAGCGAAATTTTCCCGCCGCTTTTGCGCTCGTGCATATCCACCATCTCGCCGAAAATCTCCGCGTCCTCGACGCAGGTGACATAGCAATCTACCTTTGCACTGTCATGATACAGGGTATACTGCTTTATCAGCGCCCTTGTGGTGAGCGTTTCGGGGTCGTAATCCGCAAGCTCCTCATATATCTTCCGCGTTTCCGCTTCGCTCAAATCGCTGTCAAGGGCGAGATAACCGCTGTAATTGTATATCTCGTTATACTGGAGATCGACTATATCCGTAATGCTGTCCTTAAGCCCGAAGCCCGTAAGCGACAGCGCAGTACAGCCCGCTATCCCCACTACCGTCATAAACATTCTGCGCTTGTAGCGGAACAGATTTCTGCACGTTACCTTGCCGAAAAATCCGATATTGTTCCAGATAAGACCTATCTTTTCTATCAGCACGCGCTTTCCCGCCTTGGGCGCTTTGGGGCGCATAAGCTCCGCGGGAGATTCCGCCAGAGCCTTTTTACAGCTGAAAAATACCGTAACGGCTATCGCCGCGGTCATCGCCGCCACCGAGAAAATAATATTGCCCGGCTCCAGCAGAAAGTGAACTTCTCTTATGGAATACATCATCGAATAGGCGTAAATTATTACCCCCGGGAAAATAAAACAGCCAGCCGCCGCTCCTATCAGGCTGCCAACCGCAGCCGCGGATATCGCGTAGATCATATACTGCTTCATTATCGCGCCGTTGGAGTAGCCAAGCGCCTTGAACGTACCTATATGGCTGCGCTGCTCCTCGACCATTCTCGACATTGTGGTAAGGCACACCAGCCCCGCCACCAGCAGGAAAAATATCGGGAATATCGCCGCGATCCTTCCGATACGCTGTGAATTGCTCTCATACTCGGCATAGCCTATATTGTCCTCTCGTGTGAATATATACCACTCGGGATTTCCTGCGTCGGCGAGCTCCTGCCTTGCATCGGCGAGCTTTTGTTCCGCTTCGGCTATCTCGGTGTTGAAGGTCTCAACGCCCTCCTCATACTCCTTTAAGCCGTCCTCGTACTGCCGCTTCGCGTCCTCTATCTCAGCTAAGCCGTCGTTGTATTCCCGCAGACCGTCCTCGTACTCCGCGCGCTTTTCCGCCAGAGTAGCAGCGCCCTCGTCATACTCGCGCTGACCCTCCTCCAGCTTGTCAAAGCCCTCGTAATATTGATCGAGACCGTCGTTATATTCCGTCAGACCGTCAAGGTAGAGCTGTCTGCCCTCCTCGTAGCTCCGACGGGCTTCCTCATACTGCGCAAGACCCTCGTTATACTGCTCCCTGCCGCTGTCGATCTCCCTTTGTGCGGCGGCGAGCTGCTCCTCGCCCTGCGAAAGCTCCGCTTCTCCCGCGGCGATCTCCCGATCCCCCGCGTCCAGCGTCTGCTTTGCCTCGCCGAGCTGCGCCGCTGTGGCGTCAAGTATCGCCTTGCTTTGGTCAAGCTGCCGCTTTGCCGCTTCATACTCCGCGCGCTGCTGTATTACTATGGGATTGTCCGCGCCATATGCCGCTTCAGCCTGCAAAAGGAGCTGTTCCGCCGCCGCAAGCTGCTCCGCGCCTGTGTTATACTCCGCAAGACCCTGCTCGTACTGAGCATAGCCCGCTTCATATTCCGCCCTGCCCGACGCAAGCTCCTCTTTTGCAGCGTTCAGCTTTTCGCGGCTTTCCGCCAAAAGAGCCGCGTTTCTGTCTATTTCCGCCTGCCCGTCGTCAAGCTGCTTCAGACTTTCGTCAAGCTGCTCGCGTGCTTCGGTTAGCTGCTCCTCGCCCCGCAGGAGCTCCGCTCTGCTGTCTGCAAGCTGCGCTCCCGCGCTGTCAATTACTGCCTTATTATCCGCAAGCTCTTTCCTGCCGTCCTCCAGCTCCTTAAGAGCGTCAGCGAGGGTCTGCTCCGCTTCCTCGAGCTGCTTCGCTCCGTCGTCAAGCTCAATCTTCGCGTCGGCGAGCTCCTTTTCTCCGTCGGCTATTTTCCGCTCTGCGTCCTCAAGCTCCGTCTTTGCGTCGTCAAGCTCCTTCTGACCGTCGGCTTTGGCTTCCTCAAGCTCCTTTTCGCCGTCCTCTATCTTCTTTATCGCGTCCGCGGTGACCTCCTCGTAGCGGATATCGTTCCGCTCGGGAGCAAGCTGCTCAAGCCTTTCGGAAATGCTGTCACGCAGTTCCTCGTACTCGTCGGAATAGCTCTGCATTCCTTTCATTTTGTCCGACTTGATATATATCTCCGTGTATACTTCCTGTGTAAAATTACTCTCGGAAATACACATAAACGCGTCTATCGAGCCGTCGCCTATGGTGGTGCTGCCGCGCTGAGTCAGCGATATAAACATAGGGGTTTCGTATAATCCCACCACTTTATACTCTGTGTATTTTAACGGAAACTCCTCCGCGTCCGTGATATCCTCTACCCTTACAACGTCGCCTACCTGTGCGCCCTCGCGCAGGATATTGTAGCTTATTATGCACTCGTCCTCCGCCTGCGGCATTCTGCCGTCGGTGATATCTATACTGTTGATATCCTCCGTGAGAGAGTACACGCGGGTGAGCATTTCTTTATCCCCGCGGAACATTGCGAGGTCGGTGTACTTTGACGGGTATACCCCGCTTACGTCCTCTACACCGCGTATGGCTTCAACGTCGCCATCGGTCAGCCCGAAGCTCGACATTACCCTTAGGTCAAACAGGTCGTGTTGGTCGTAATAATCATCCGCGCTTACCCTCATATCGTTTTCGGTAGCGCGCACTCCGCTGAAAAAGCCGACGCCGATGGCGCATATCAGAAATATCGACATAAACCGCCCTTTGGTGGCTTTTATCTCGCGGAAAATATTTTTATTTGCAGCCTTCAACTCGCACCTCCCGTTACCATTCGATATCTTCTACGGGAGTGGGCGCTTCGTTCATTATTATTTTGGACACCTTGCTGTTCTTTATTTTGATTACCCTGTCAGCCATGGGCGCTATCGCGGAATTGTGTGTGACCAGGATCACCGTCATTCCGTCGCTGCGGCAGGTGTCCTGCAGCAGCTTCAATATCATTTTGCCCGTGTTGTAGTCAAGTGCGCCCGTCGGCTCGTCGCAAAGCAGCAGCTTCGGCTTTTTGCTCAGTGCTCTCGCTATCGAAACACGCTGCTGCTCTCCGCCCGAAAGCTGCGCGGGGAAGTTGTTCAGGCGCTCCCCCAGACCTACCTTTTCAAGTATCTCGGCGGCGGGTATATAGTCCCTTGTGGTCTGCGCCGCAAGCTCCACATTCTCCTTTGCCGTCAGATTGGGCAGCAGGTTGTAAAATTGGAATATAAATCCCACGTCATAGCGGCGGTACTCGGTGAGCCGCTTTCTGTTGTAGCCGTCCACTCTCGCGCCGTCTACGCTGATCACTCCCTCGTCGCAGGTGTCCATTCCGCCCAGCATATTCAGCACGGTGGTCTTGCCCGAGCCGCTCGGTCCGACTATTATCACGAACTCCCCCTTTTCAATATCAAAGGTCATGCCGTCCGCGGCGTTTATGGTCACCTCGCCCATACGGTAGCGCTTGTATACGTTCTCTAAAGTTACGAATGCCATTGTACCCTCCCGAAAACAAGAAGTCAGAAGCCCTATCTCCTATGTTAATTATTAAGGCAGGAAAAAACCTCCGCAAAACCTTGCAGATCGTCTTATCCCGCCTTTTCACCGACCTTCGTCGAATAATTACACAAACAAATTTACATTAACCGTTGGGCAGCTCAATCTTGCTTTTGCCGCCCATATAGGGTCTTAATACCTCGGGGATATTTACCGTGCCGTCCGCGTTTAGGTTGTTCTCAAGGAACGCTATCAGCATTCTCGGCGGAGCTACCACAGTGTTATTGAGGGTGTGCGCGAAGTACTTTCCGTCCTTGCCGTTCACGCGTATCTTCAAACGGCGCGCCTGCGCGTCTCCAAGATTGGAGCAGCTGCCCACCTCGAAATATTTCTTCTGGCGCGGAGACCATGCCTCAACATCGTAGGATTTCACTTTAAGGTCTGCCAGATCGCCGGAGCAGCACTCGATCGTCCTAACAGGAATATCCATCGAGCGGAACATATCCACCGTGTTCCGCCACAGCTTATCAAACCACATCGCGGAGTCCTCGGGCTTGCACACGACGATCATTTCCTGCTTTTCAAACTGGTGGATACGGTAAACTCCGCGCTCCTCTATACCATGTGCGCCCTTCTCCTTGCGGAAGCAGGGGGAGTAGCTGGTGAGGGTCTGCGGGAGCATTTCCTCGGGAACTATCGTATCAATGAATTTGCCTATCATAGAATGCTCGGAGGTGCCGATAAGGTAAAGATCCTCGCCCTCGATTTTGTACATCATCGCGTCCATCTCCGCAAAGCTCATAACGCCAGTTACGACGCTGCTTCTTATCATAAAGGGCGGAACGCAGTAGGTGAAGCCGCGGTCTATCATGAAATCTCTCGCGTAGGAAATTACCGCGGAGTGCAACCGCGCGATATCTCCCATAAGGTAATAAAAGCCGTTGCCCGCTACCTTTCTTGCGCTGTCGAGGTCTATACCGTTCAGCTTCTCCATTATTTCGGAGTGATAGGGTATCTCGAAATCGGGCACGACGGGCTCTCCGTAGCGCGTTATCTCCACGTTCTCGCTGTCGTCCTTGCCGATGGGAACGCTCGGGTCAATGATGTTCGGAATGGTCATCATTATCTTGCTGACCTTTTCGGACAGTTCCTCCTCCTGCTTTTCAAGCGCCGCGAGCTCGTCGGAGAACGCCTTTACCTGCGCCTTCGCCTTCTCGGCTTCCTCCTTCATTCCCTTAGCCATATATCCGCCGATCTCCTTGGAAATGCGGTTTCTATCGGCTCTGAGGGATTCCGCGCGCTGTATTGCCTTTCGCAGGTCAACGTCCGCCGCTATCACCTCGTCGACAAGCGGCAGCTTGCTGTCCTGAAATTTCTTCTTGATGTTCTCCTTTACCGCATCAGGATTTTCCCTTAAGAACTTAATGTCTATCATTCGTTTATCCTTTCTTTATTTCAATTGCCCTCGACAAAGTGGGCAAGTATTCCCTTTAGCTGTTCCTCGTCGGAAAAGCTGATCTGAAGCGTGTTGGAGTTTTTCCCCTCCGCTATCTTCACCTTTGTTCCGAGCTGTTCTGTGAGCGATATCTCGACCTCGGTGTAGTAGGTCACCTTTTGCCGTATCTCTCTTTCGGCGCTTTCCTCCGCTGTTTTTTTTGACTCACGCCGCGCTATCGCTTCGACTGCTCTTACGGTAAGCTCGCCCTCCGCCGCCTTGTGGGCAAGCTCGGTCATTACCGCTTCGTCCTTGATCTGCCTTAATGCTCTGCAATGCCCCGCTGAGAGCTTCCCCTGCTGCAAAAGCAGCTTTACGCCCTCGGGCAGCGAAAGTAATCCAAGACTGTTCGCAATTGAGGGGCGGGATTTACCTATCACCTTTGACAGACTGTCCTGTGTCATATTATAGCGGTCAATAAGTTCCTTGTAGCCCTGCGCTTCCTCTATCGGATTCAGATTTTCACGCTGCAAATTCTCGATCAGCGTTATCTGCATTGCCTGTTCCTCGGTTATATCGTCGCGTATGACCACGGGTACTTCGCTTAAGCCCGCCATTTTTGCGGCTCGCCAGCGGCGCTCTCCCGCGATAATCTGATATCCTCCGCCCGACAGCGAACGGACTATTATCGGCTGTATGACTCCGTGTTCGTTTATAGACATCGCAAGCTGCTCCAGCGCTTCTTTGTTAAAATTCTTGCGCGGCTGGTTCTTGTCCGGCTCAACGTCGCTTATACGAAGCGTGCTCAGATTTTCACTGTCGTCAACGTTGTTGTCAAAAAACAGATCGTCAAAGCTGCTTTCAGTCTTTCTTGATTTCGGCATTCCTCTTCTCCATTTCCCTGCACTTATCCAATATCTCCTTTGAAAGGCGCTTATAGGAGTCGGTGCCCTTGGCGCTCTTGTCATAATAGAATATGGGTTCGCCGTGGCTCTGCGCCTCGGATATTTTTACATTTCTGGGTATCTCAGTCTTGAAAAGAACCTTGTTATCGAACGTTCTCTTGATCTCCCGCATTATCTCGTTGCTCGCCGTAAGGCGCTTGTCCAGCATTGTGAATACTATCCCCATAATGCTCAGATCGGGATTTGCTTTTTTCTTTACCTTTTTGACGTTCAGCATAAGCTGCGCAAGTCCCTCCAGTGCAAAATGCTCGCACACCATGGGCACGATTATCGTATCGCTGGCGATCATGGCGTTCGTTGCGAGTATTCCGAGCGAGGGCAGGCAGTCCAGCAGGATAATATCGTACTCGTCCTTTATCTGAAGTACTACCTTTCTAAGCTGCGAAACGTTACCTCTTTGCCCCGCAAGCTCCTGCTCCGCTTTACAAAGCTCGTTTGTGGCGGGCATTATCCACACGTTTTTATAGCGTGTTTCTATAATTGCCTCCTGCGGACGGTTTTTGCCCATTATCACTTCATATGTAGTTACATCGAGGGTTTTCTTTTTGATACCGTATCCCGTTGTGGCGTTTCCCTGCGGGTCGAAGTCTATCAGCAAAACTTTTTTGCCCATCATACCCAGTCCCGCCGCGACGTTCACAGAGGTCGTTGTTTTGCCGACGCCGCCCTTCTGGTTTACCACGCCTATAACAATTCCCATTTTTCGATTCCTTTCTTTCTTTTTCCGTTTTAATAGTATTATATCACACTTTATATAAAAAATAAACCCCTTTTATAAAAAATGTTTCACGTGAAACAAATTTTCGACGTTTTTGCCGAAAATGTTTCACGTGAAACATTTTTATTATATCAGTCTATGGGTATCGGAAATTTTATGATGTATTCGTAATAGGTATCCGACTTGTTTGTGACAGTTTCACAGGGAATATCCGACTCCTTCATGCGCTTAATGAGTTGATTTATGGAGTTCATATAGAGCCGCGGCGCCGTCGGAAATGGGTTCCTGAATTTTTTCTTTTTCTCCGATTTTCTGTTGATCTCTTTTCCTGCCAGAACATCATTGACCAGCTTTTCCGTTTGCTCTAAATTTAATTTTCCCGCGATCACCTTTTCAAGCACCGTAATTCTTATATGAGGCTCGGGTATCCTAACAAGTGCGCGCGCGTGTCTTTCGGAAAGATTTCCGTTTATCAGCAGAGTTCTTTCGGCGTCGGTAAATCTCAGAAGTCTCAATTTATTCGCAACGGTGGATTGAGCTTTTCCGAGCCGTTCAGCGGCGACCTCCTGCGTTAAGCCGTACACGCTTATCAGCTTCTCCATCGCGAGAGCTTCCTCAAAATAACTGAGGTCTTTTCGCTGGATATTTTCGATCAGAGCAAGCACGGCGGATTGCTCATCGTCTACGCTCATAACAATGCATGGTACCTCCCGCATACCCGCCAGCTTAGCCGCGCGGGCGCGTCTTTCTCCGCTGATTATCTCATAAAGAGCCCCCGTCCTCCTGACACAGATGGGTTGTAAAATGCCGTTTTCCCGTATGCTCTCGGCGAGCGATTTTATCGCCGCGTCGTTAAAATCAATTCTGGGCTGCGATTTGTTGGGTTGCAGTGAAGCAAGCTCAAGCATGACCACCCTGCCGACTTCCTTTTCCCTTGGTTTAAAAATTCCATTCATGTTAATGATCCTTTCTGTCAAGAATGTTTTCACTCTGCTGTTGAATACATTATAACATTGTTTGGAAATAATATCCACAATAAATTATCGCATTTCCCGACAGCAACACGCCAGAAACGACAGCAAAAGCCGCATTACAGCGGCTTTTTTGAAATATTGGCGGTGCTTCGGGGATATTTTGTCGGAGTCTGCGATATTTTCTTTACCAGGACCAACCGTCTGTCATCGCCGTTAGGCAGCTTGTAGTCGGTGATCATTTCAATACTTCCCCCAAGCAGCTTGACGGCGTTTTCCGCTGCGGAAATATCTTCGTTCACGGATTTCAGAGCGATAAAATATCCTCCCTCCTTAACAAAGGGAATACAATACTCTGAAAGAACCGGCATAGCGGAGACCGCCCGCGCGGTGGAAAAGTCGTACCGCTCACGTCTTATCCTGCCGAGCTCCTCGCTTCTCGCGTGAATTACTTCGGCGCTTACCCCGATTTTCTCGCAGACCTTTTCAAGATAAATGCATCTTTTTTGCAGGCTGTCGCAAAGAGTTCCCTTTAAATCGGGACGGAAAATCAGAAGCGGCAGCGCGGGAAATCCCGCGCCCGTGCCCACATCGATAAAACTCGCTCCATCGGGGAGCTCGGTCATAGTGAACGGGAGCACGCTGTCAATAAAGTGCTTCTGCACGACATCATCAAACTCGGTTATCGAAGTAAGATTTACATTTTTATTGTATTCCACCATAAATTCAAACAGTTCAGAAAACTGCTTCGCCTGCTTGTCATTTACGGAAATTCCCGCATCGTTGAAGCTGCGAATAATCTGATCAAGTTGTCTGTCCACCGTTCTCCCCCTTTCCCGCAAGCCAGATAAGCAGTACCGAGACGTCCGCGGGATTTACCCCGGAGATTCTCCCCGCCTGCCCGACGTTCAGCGGCTTGTGCTTGTTCAGTTTTTCCTGCGCTTCAAGACGCAATCCCTTTATGGTTTTATAATCAATATTCT
The DNA here is from genome assembly GCA_947175045.1 of uncultured Clostridia bacterium. Classification (GTDB taxonomy): domain Bacteria; phylum Bacillota; class Clostridia; order Oscillospirales; family Ruminococcaceae; genus CAG-115. Next base: position 13,719 of record CAMWLH010000003.1, read on the forward strand.
CGGGGAGTTTTTTCTCCTCCAGCCTGCGCATTTTCTCAATCTGCTCCTGCTGTATTTTGATATACCCCGAATATTTCAGCTCTATCTCCAGTTTATTCACCAATGAATACTTGAGAGCGGGACGCTCGGTATCGATTCCCGCAAAATCGGTGTAGCTTAGCTGAGGCCGCTTTAAAAGCTCGATAAGCCTTATCCCCGAGGTTATGGGGGTAGTCCCCTTTTCCTCCAGCAGTCTGTTCACCTGCTCTGTCGGGTGAACAGTCACAGTTTTGATTCGCTGCAGCTCCGCGGAAATAAGCGCGCATTCCTCTTTGAACTTATTGTATCTCTCCTCCGAGACCAACCCTAACTTATATCCAACAGGGAGCAGTCTGTCCGCCGCGTTATCCTGCCGCAGTATCAGGCGGTATTCGCTGCGCGAAGTCATCATTCGGTAGGGCTCGGAGCAGCCTTTGGTCACAAGATCGTCAATAAGAGTACCGATATAACTCGACGCGCGGTCAAGTATAAGGGGTTCTCTGCCCTTTATTTTCAAAGCCGCGTTTATTCCCGCGACAAGACCCTGCGCCGCCGCTTCCTCGTAACCGCTGGTGCAGTTAAACTGCCCCGCGCCGTACAGTCCGCTTATTTTTTTAAATTCCAATGTGGGCAGAAGCTCCAGCGGGTCGCAGCAGTCATACTCGATAGCATAGGCGGGGCGCATTATCTCAACATTTTCAAGACCCTTGATGGTGCGCAGAAATTTTACCTGAACATCCTCGGGCAGTGACGATGACATTCCCTGCAAATAATATTCGTCCGTATCTAGACCCATAGGCTCGACAAAAAGCTGATGGCGCTCCTTGTCCTTAAAGCGGACGATCTTGTCCTCAATGCTGGGGCAGTAACGCGGTCCAACTCCCTCAATTCTCCCCGAATAAAGCGGCGAACGGTGCAAGTTTTCCAGAATGACCCTGTGAGTCTCCGCATTGGTATAGGTAACATAGCAGTCGACCTTGTTTTCCATTTTACTTTCATTATCAAAGGAAAAGGGCATAATTTCCGCGTCGCCATCCTGCCTTTCCATAACGGAAAAATCAACGGAGCGCCTGTGGACTCGCGCGGGTGTCCCTGTTTTAAAGCGCCGCATTGAGCAGCCTAACTCCCTCAAACACTGCGTAAGCTCGGTAGATGGCAGAACGTTGTCGGGACCTCCCGTGTAACTAAGCTCACCGATATGTATTTTACCGTTGAGGTAGGTCCCCGTAGTGATTACCGCGGCTTTTACGGGATAAACTGCTCCCAGCTTGGTTCTGACCGCTTTTATTTTGCTGTCCTCCACCTCGACGGCGGTGACCTCCGCCTGCTTTATAAAGAGATTCTGTGTATTTTCAAGCGCCTGCTTCATATAAGCGTGATATTTCACTCGGTCGCTCTGAACCCGCAGACTATGCACCGCGGGTCCCTTTCCCCTGTTCAGAATACGGGACTGGATAAAGGTAGCGTCCGCCGCCCTGCCCATCTCCCCGCCGAGCGAATCTATCTCGCAGACGATCTGACCCTTTGCCGAGCCCCCTATACAGGGGTTGCAGGGCATATTCGCGATGCAGTCCAGCGACAGCGTGAAAACCACGGTCTTAAGCCCCAGCCGCGCTGCCGCCAAAGCAGCCTCGCAGCCCGCGTGACCCGCGCCGATTATGGCAACGTCATATTCTTCAAGCGTATAGCTCATAAAAAATCCTTTCACTGTTTCACGTGAAACATTATGCAAAATTTTTGCCCGAACCTCCGCTCGGGCAAAAATATTATTCTTCGTTATCCTCGCCCTCGGAATTATCCTCGTCCTCAGGAGTTTCCTCCTCCGGCTCGACTACCTCCGACTGCTCCTCCATGAGAGAAGCCGCGATCTCCTCGTCGGAAGCATTCTCAACCTCAGAGGTCTCTTCCTCCTCGTCATGCTGAGTTCTGCTGAACGAAGCAACCCTGTCCTCCGCGCCGAGCCGCATTACGCGAACACCCGAAGCGGGTCTGCCCATATTTCGCAAGTCGTTGGCGCGTATTCTGATTATAACGCCGTCCGCGCTTATCAGGATAACATCGTCGTCTGTGCCGAGAGTTCTTATTCCGGCAACATATCCTTTTTCATCACTGACGGGATAGTTTTTCAGACCTAAGCCCCCCCGCTTCTGCATACGGTAGCTTGAAACGGCGCAGCGCCGTCCCATTCCCTTGTCGGTCACGGTAAGTATGGAGGCGTTGTCGTCAAATATCTTGGTGGCTCCCACAACATAATCGCCGTCGCGGAATTTTATCGCTCTTACGCCGCGCGCAGTTCTGCCGAGCGGACGCGCGTCATGCTCGTCAAAGCGTATAGCCGCGCCGTTCCTTGTGGCGATAAGCACGGAACAGTCGCCCTCCGTCAGAAAAGCCGCCGCGATTTCGTCACCGTCCACAAGATTTATAGCCCTGAGTCCCATCTTGCGCACGTTCTTGTATTCCGAGAGCTTGGTGCGCTTGATAAGTCCGTTTTTAGTTACGCATATAAAGTATTTATTTTCCGCGAAGTCCATCGTAGTCATCATCGCCGCGACGCGCTCACCCTCCGCCAAACGCAGAAGATTAACGATATTCATGCCGCGCGACTGCTTGCTGCCCTCGGGTATTTCGTAGCATTTCATGCGGAACATATTTCCCATATTGGTTATATAAAGAATATTTTCGTGGGAGGAAGCGATAAACATATTTTCCACGAAATCCTCTTCACGCTGCTTCATACCCGAAACGCCCTTGCCGCCGCGCTTCTGGATATTGTAGACCTCCACGGGCTGTCGCTTGATGTAGCCGATATTGGTGAAGGTTACAACGCAGTCCTCCATGGGAATAAGGTCTTCTATATCGACCTCGCCGCTGACGGGCTCGATAGCCGTTCTTCTCTCGTCGCCGTATTTTTTTCTGATAACAAGCAGTTCCTCGCCGATCTGGTGCAGCAGTTTACCGTCGTCCTCCAGCAGCGAGGTAAGCTCGGCGATAAGCGCGCGCTTTTCAAGCAGCTCGTCCTCCACCTTGCTTTTCTCCATGCCCGTCAGAGCTCCCAGCGTCATTTTAACGATAGCGTCCGCCTGCACCTCGGTAAGAGAGTAAGTAGAGGCTCCGAAAAGACCTGTCTGCGAAACGTCTATATTTTTAAAGCGCTCGATAAGGCGCTCCTTGCCCTCGGGAATATTTTTACTTGACCGCAGTATCGCTATGACCTCGTCGATAAAGTCGATAGCCAACAGCAGACCCTCAAGAATATGTTCGCGCTCCTTAGCCTTATCCAGGTCAAATTTAGTGCGGCGCGTTACAACGTCCATCTGGTGGTCGAGGTACTTGCGCAGCATATCCCGCAGAGTGAGTATCTTGGGCTCGCCGTTCACCAGCGAGAGCATGATAACTCCCACCGTGTCCTGGAGCTGGGTATAAGTATACAGCTTATTGAGCACCACGTTCGCGTTCGCGTCCCGCTTGAGCTCTATAACTATGCGCATACCGTTCCTGTCGGACTCATCGCGCAGCGTAGAGATACCGTCTATCCGCTTGTCGCGGCTGAGCTCCGCTATATTTTGCAGCAAACGCGCCTTGTTTACCATATATGGTATCTCGTCTATTATAATGCGGGTATGATTGCTTTCCTCCACGATATTCGCCCTGCCGCGGAGAATTATCTTCCCTCTGCCGGTAAAATAAGCGGAGCGAATGCCGCTGTAACCCATAATGATACCGCCCGTGGGGAAATCGGGACCCTGGATACAGGTCATCAGCTCCTCGATAGTCGCCTCAGGATTATCTATCATCATCAACAGAGCGTCGATGACCTCCCGCAGATTGTGCGGCGGGATATTGGTAGCCATACCTACGGCAATACCGTTGCTTCCGTTCACAAGAAGATTGGGGAATCTTGACGGCAGCACGACCGGCTCAAGCAGCTTATCGTCATAGTTTGTTGTGAAATCCACTACCTTTTTGGCGATATCCTGCGTCATTTCGTTTGACAGCTTAGCGAGCCTTGCCTCGGTATAACGATAAGCCGCCGCAGGGTCGCCGTCCACCGAACCGAAGTTTCCGTGACCGTCGATCAATGGATATCTCAGCGAAAAATCCTGCGCAAGCCTTACCAGCGCGTCATATACGGAAGCGTCGCCGTGAGGGTGGTATTTACCGAGAACCTCGCCGACGGTATACGCGCATTTTCTGAAGGGCTTGTCCGAGGTATTGCCCGCCTCGTTCATAGTATAAATTATACGGCGGTGAACGGGCTTAAGTCCGTCCCTTACGTCGGGCAGAGCTCTCGAGGTGATGACCGACATCGAATATTCGATAAACGACCTTTTCATTGTATCCTCAAGGTCAACGTTATGGAGCTTTTCCAAGCTGAAATCTATATCCATTTTTCCTCCTGATTTAAAAGAATTTCAAAATTCCCGCACTCACTCTCAGTCGCTCCTACGTTCGCTCCTTGCGAGCGATTGCGGGAACCGGTCATCGTTTGCGTCCGCAAACTTGACCTTTTTGAAATTCCTGCGTGGGCGTTACACTGTTCTTTGCAAACGTCCCTTTACTGTGGTCGCTTTATGTCGTTCTTACCTAAAGAATTTCAAAATTCTCTGCGGCAGCATTATATTGTTATTTATACAAAATAATTTACTGCTCCAGCTTTTCTGTCAGTATTTTTCTCACCGCGTCCTCCTGCTGAGCCGTAAGGCAGCGCTTCGGAAAACAATATATCTGCCGCTTGTTGAAAATAAGAAGCAGCGATTCGTCGTTTTCATCAAAATTCAGAAGATCGGTGCCGAAAATAAAAACGCTCTTAAGCGGAGAGATTATTTCCTCGTCCGCCTTTTCGTCAATTTTCAGCTCAACCTCATTCGACTTTGGCTTTATAATCGTTTCAAGCTCTATTTTGTCGTCAAAAATCGAGCAGGTGTATTCCTCGGGATCCATATCCTTAAGCGCCTCGATAGTCTTATTTCGGGTGCGCTTTTTGTCTGTAACGCTGTAAAAAAGTCCCAGCAGACAGAATACAAGAGCCACACAAGAAAATATCACCGACGACCCCGTAACGATATTTATCACTATTGCCACAATTATAGCGACCGAGAGCAGCGAATAGGAAATTACCGAGAACAGACCGCGCTTGCTGGCAAAATGCCGCTGAAAGGTTTTCATGGCGCTGTCTATTTCCTCTAAATTATTATCATAGCTGAAGCTCACCAGGGCACTTTTGGGCTCCCCTTGAAGCTCCCCCAGATCGGGTAAAAGACCGTTAGAAATATCAATCAACTCCCCTGTTAAATATCCAGATTGACCGCCAGCTTAGCATTCTGCTCAATAAATTCACGCCGCGGTTCTACCTTATCTCCCATAAGAACTGTCATGATCTCATCCGCCTTTGCCGCGTCCTCCACGCTTACGCGCAGCATGGTGCGGGTCTCGGGATTCATAGTGGTCTCCCAAAGCTGCTCGGGATCCATCTCGCCAAGACCTTTATAGCGCTGAACATCTGTTTTTCCGCCGTCCGCGCCAAGCTCCGCCAGGTACTCGTCGCGCTCCTCGTCCGAGTAGGCGTACCTCACCTGCTTGCCGCGCGAAACCTTAAACAGCGGCGGCTGGGCAATATAAACGTGTCCCTCCTCCAGCAGCGGCTTCATAAAGCGGAAGAAAAACGTCAGCATAAGCGTGCGGATATGAGCGCCGTCGACGTCGGCATCTGCCATGATTATAACGCGCCCGTATCGCAGCCGAGAGATATCGAAATCCTCCGCGATACCCGTACCGAGAGCCTTTACGACCGGCAGCAGCTTGTCGTTATTGTAAACCTTGTCCGCCCGCGCCTTTTCAACGTTGAGCATTTTTCCCCAAAGGGAAAGAATAGCCTGAAAACGCCTGTCACGCCCGCTCTTTGCCGAGCCTCCCGCCGAATCTCCCTCGACGATATATATCTCGGTGACCGTAGGGTCGCTCTCGGAGCAGTCCGCCAGCTTGCCCGGCAGACCGTTGCTGTCCATTATTGACTTGCGCTTTGCCTCCATAGCCTTTTTAGCCGCGTCGCGGGCAGCCTGTGAGTTGAGCGCCTTGTTCATTATTATCTGAGCCGTTTCGGGGTGCTCCTCAAAATAATAGGTGAGCTGCTCCGTCGCTATCTTGTACACCACGGGCTGCACCTCGGGATTACCGAGCTTGCCCTTTGTCTGCCCCTCAAACTCGCACTCGGGGAGCTTTACGGAAATAATGCAGTTTATGGCTTCTCTTATAGCCTCTCCGCTCAGACTTGTAAAGGGCTTTTCCTCCTCGCCCTTTTTGCCCGCCTTTTTCTTGGGTTTATTCTTGTCGTTGGCTTCCTTATAAGCCTTGGTGTAGTCGTTTATTACCTTGCTCAACGCCCTTTTCAAGCCCAGCTCATGCATACCGCCCTCGCCCGTGTGGATATTGTTCGCAAAGGAGCGGAATACCTCGCTGTTGAAATCGGTGGTATACTGAAAAGCGATCTCAACATTGATATTGTCGAGAGTTCCCTCAAGATAAATTATATCGGGGTGGAGCACGTCCGCGCCGCGCTTCTCGTTGAGCCATTCGATATAACTGCAAATACCGCCCTCAAACTGCATTACCTCGTTTACGGGATTATTCTCGTCCCGCAGGTCGTGCAGGGATATTTTAAGCCCCGCGTTAAGAAAGGCCTGCTCGCGCATTCTCTCCTGTATAATATCATAGCTGAACACGGTGGCATGGAATATCTCGCCGTCTGGTTTGAAAGTCACCTGCGTACCCGTATGATCGGTCTGACCGATTATCTTTATCGGCTCGGTGTATTCGCCGCGGTCAAAATGCTGAAAATGCACGTTTTTTCCGTCGTGTATCTCAATCTCCAGCCACTCCGAAAGAGCGTTCACGACCGACGCGCCAACGCCGTGCAGACCGCCGGACACCTTATATCCTCCGCCGCCGAATTTTCCTCCCGCGTGAAGCACGGTATAGACCAGCGTCGCCGCGGAGATTCCCTCAGCGTGATTGATATCCGTAGGCACTCCGCGTCCGTTGTCTATTACCCGTATAACGTCTCCGGGCAGAATAGACACATCTATTTCGGTGCAGTAGCCCGCCAGAGCCTCGTCGATAGCGTTGTCCACTATCTCATACACCAGATGGTGCAGACCGCCCTCGCCCGTCGACCCTATATACATACCGGGACGCTTTCTTACCGGGTCAAGACCCTTTAACACCTGTATGTCGTCGGCACCGTAATTCACGTCTAAGCTCTCGTTTTCAGCCATTTTTTATCCTCCTGGTATACAAGAC
>CAMWLH010000004.1 GCA_947175045.1 uncultured Clostridia bacterium
TTGCTATGATCGATCCCAGAAACCTCGATTCAATTATCCACCCCCAGTTCGACGCTGCTGCGCTTAAGGCTGCAACACCCGTTGGAAAGGGTCTCGGAGCTTCCCCCGGAGCTGCTTGCGGTAAGGTAGTATTCACAGCAGAGGACGCGGAAGCTTGGAAGGCTAAGGGCGAAAAGGTAGTTCTTGTTCGTCTTGAGACTTCTCCCGAGGATATCACAGGTATGAAGGCTTCACAGGGTATCCTGACAGTACGCGGCGGTATGACTTCTCACGCTGCTGTTGTTGCACGCGGTATGGGTACTTGCTGTGTATCCGGCTGCGCTGCTATCAATATGGACGAAGAGAACAAGAAGTTCGAGCTTGCAGGCAAGACCTACCACGAGGGCGACTGGATCTCTATCGACGGTTCCACAGGTAACATCTACGACGGTCAGATCGCTACCGTTGACGCTACTATCGCAGGCGAGTTCGGCAGGATCATGGCTTGGGCTGACAAGTACAGAAAGCTCAAGGTAAGAACCAACGCCGACACTCCCGCAGACGCTAAAAAGGCTCGCGAGCTGGGCGCAGAGGGTATCGGTCTGTGCCGTACCGAGCATATGTTCTTCGCTGAGGACAGAATTGCGGCATTCCGCGAGATGATCTGCTCCGACACCGTTGAAGAGCGCGAGAAGGCTCTGGAGAAGATACTGCCTTATCAGCAGGGCGACTTCGAGCAGCTCTATGAGGCTCTGGAGGGCAACCCCGTTACCATTCGTTTCCTCGATCCCCCTCTGCACGAGTTCGTTCCCACCGATGAAGCTGACATCAAGAAGCTGGCTGACGCGCAGGGCAAATCCGTTGAGACCATCAAGAACATCATCGCTTCTCTGCATGAGTTCAACCCGATGATGGGTCACCGCGGCTGCCGTCTGGCTGTAACCTACCCCGAGATCGCGAAGATGCAGACAAGAGCGGTAATCCGCGCTGCTATCAACGTGCTGAAGAAGCACCCCGACTGGAAGCTCGTTCCCGAGATCATGATCCCGCTGGTTGGCGAGATCAAGGAGCTGAAGTACGTTAAGGACATCGTTGTTGCCGTTGCCGACGAGGAGATCAAGAACGCGGGCAGCAGCATGAAGTATGAGGTAGGCACCATGATCGAGATCCCCCGTGCGGCTCTTACGGCTGATGAGATCGCTAAGGAGGCTGAGTTCTTCTGCTTCGGTACGAACGACTTGACACAGATGACCTACGGCTTCTCGCGTGATGACGCGGGCAAGTTCCTGAACGCTTACTATGACGCTAAGATATTCGAGAACGATCCCTTCGCAAAGCTCGACCAGACAGGCGTAGGCAAGCTGATGGAGATGTCTATCAAGCTTGGTAAGGCAACCCGCCCCGAGCTTCATGTAGGTATCTGCGGTGAGCACGGCGGCGATCCGTCCTCCGTTGAGTTCTGCCACAAGCTGGGTCTGACCTACGTTTCCTGCTCGCCTTTCCGTGTTCCGATCGCAAGATTGGCGGCGGCGCAGGCAGCTATCGCTGATAACAAGTAATTTTTGCTTGAATAACTACTCATCCCCGCACCGAAAGGCGCGGGGATATTTTTATAACTCCCTTTAGCAGGGAGTTTTTGCTTTTAAATCAATCTGTGTTTAATCATCACTTTCTTCCGATGAAAGAGATATCTTCCCGTGCTCTTTCTCAAAATCATAAATGCGCTTTTTCAGCATCTGCTCTATTTCCCTGTTAGCGGAACGCCCCTCGTATTCTGCAACATATCGTAATTGCGGGTGCCCTCCTCAATACCTTTGATATGATGTCCCGAAATACCGGTGATCTGTGTCAAGCGATAACGTGTAATGCCTTTGGCTTCACGAAGTTCTCTTATAAGTTTTCCCAAATCCATACCAAGCCCTTTACTCTTGAAGCAAGCCTTGCAAATATGCTTGCAGCTTGGCTTTCTGTATATTATCAAGGCGTTTGAAGCCGAAAAGTATCTCCTTTTCCGCATCTGAAAGCCCGAATGATGAAACGCTGATTTTCTCATCGCTTATTTCAAGCAGATAATCCGATGAAACGCTAAAAAATTCCGCTATTCGGCGTATCGTATTTATGTCCGGCTCGGATATGTCAAGCTCATATTTGCTTATCATTGCCTGTGTAACGTTCAACTCAGCCGCGAGCCTTTGCTGATTTATGCCGCGTTCTTCGCGCAAGCTCCTTATTCTTTTCATATATATCCCCCCCTACTGTAATGATATAACTTTTTTGAGTATCTTTTATTCTTTATAGTTGTAAAAATTATTCTTGTATGTTATAATAAATATAACATTTATAAATATAGGGTGAGAAATATGATTGACAAATCAAAAGTAGCCTGCTTTTCGGGACACCGCAGGCTTTCAGAGGATAGCGAGGAAATAAAAAAACGACTGAGGTCAGCCGTAACATTTCTGATAGAGCGCGGAGTTGAGTTTTTCGGAGCGGGCGGAGCGCTGGGATTTGATATGCTCGCAGAGGAAACGGTGCTTGAATTAAAGCGCCGCTACCCCCACATCAAATTGATATTGGTGCTGCCCTGCCCCGCCGAACAGCAAACCCTGAAATGGTGCGGCGGGCAGCGGAAACGATATAACGGTATTCTCAATAAAGCCGATAAAATAAGGGTCTTATCTCCCATATACACCCCCGACTGTATGCTTGAGCGCAACCGTCACCTCGTAAATAGCAGTGCGCACCTCATTTGCTATCTCCGCGAAAACACCGGCGGCACTTTCTACACTGTCAATTATGCGCAGAAGCGCGGGCTGAATATAATTCGCCTGTAAAAAACCGCCCGCGGTTCTGCGGGCGGTTTCTCATATTTTCAGCTCCAGCGTCCGATAAGCCGTACCGTCGGAAAAGCCGACCAGCAGTGAATGTTCGGAAATATATTGCACCGTATAGCGCTCGTCGGCTTTCCCCTGCGAAAGCTCCTTAAGCTCCACGCAGACCAGCCTTACGCATTCATTCTCCTCGGGTGCGCCGCCAACGAAATATATTTTCAGCAGATTCTCATTGCGGTATTGCTCCTCCGCGAAAACGAGCTGATTCTCCTCGTCGGTAAATGAGGTAAACACGATATTCCGCGGCTGCTCCCCATTGACGATATAAAGCGAGAACCCCGCCGCTCCTGCGGACAAAGCAAGCAGCAGGACTGCCGCGACAGCTTCAAAAACGATCTCGGACTTGTTCCGCCTTCTGCCGAGAAAGGCTCCCGCGATAATAAGAGCCGCGATCGCCGCAGCTGTTATCATAAGAGCCGCGGCGGCTATCCCGAACCACGAATAGGGAGCGCTTGACGAGATCACGCCGTCCGCGTAAAAATATCTTTCCGTGACCCTCCCGCGGGTCGCGTTGAGCACCGCCGCCGCTGCCAGCGTCAGAATATCCAGCGCCAGCAGCACCGACGCGGGTATCATCGGCTTGCGAAATATCCGCGGTAAGGGCTTGACCGTATTTTTTTTGTTTGAAGATTTCATACGCGCTCCCCCGCCTTACGGCTTTTTGCCGAAAACAGCCTTGCCGTCGTTCAGAATATAAACGTGCTCCGCGTTGCCCGCCGAATAGTCGTTGCCGAGGTTAAAATCCGACCAGTCCGCGCGGGTAATACGCACCTGAACAGTGATCCCGCCGCCGCTTGAAAGGCTTCCCGAGCCAAAGGTTATCGCGCACTTGGTGTCGCAGTTGTCGCCGCTCGCCTTGGAGAAGCTCCCCTTTACGCTGTCCGTCAGCGCCGCGTAATTATCCCCCGTAAGCGCGGAGTAATCGCACCAGAAATTCAGGTCGTTGTTCCCGTCCGCCGTGAAGAAATAGTCTATCTCCAGCTTTGAGAGGTCTATCGCCGCTCCGTTGTTGATTATATCCAGCGTGAACTGCACCGTGTTTCCGTTGCCGCTGACCGACTGTTGGTTGAGCGTCACCGACAGCCCTCCGCCCGTTGAGGAAGGCTTCTGCTCCGTCTGACTTGTATTACTGTTGGAATTATTGCTGCCGTTGTTGTTTCCGCTGTTCCCCGAGCCCTGCGAGCTGCTCTGACCGCCGCTGCTGCCGTTACCCTCCGAGACCACCGTGCCCGTGAATTTCCCGTTGGGCTCCGTGCCGTAGATCAGCTTTGAGTTTTCATACAGCCCCACGCTTTTCGCCCTGACAAGGGAGCTTCCGTTAGAGCCGACCAGCTCCTTGTATGAGGGATCGTTGTCCGCGCTCCAGCCCTCCGCCGACATTCTGAACTGAACCTCGCAGCGGTAGGCGCTCTGCCCGCCGGGGTAGATATCCGCGCCGCTGAAATCCAGCGAAACATAATAGATATGCTTAGCCTTGTCCCACTCAAATATTCCCGCATACTTAGCGCCCTGATTGTAGTTGAGGGAGACCGTAACGTCCGCCGCGCTCTTACCTGCCGAATAAAGCTCCGACAGGTCAACAAAATACCTCAATTCAAGGTTTTCCGAGCTTCTCGCGGGCCATGCTGTGGTATTGTAAATTACCGCCTTTATCTCAGTAAATCCGTTCCCCTGGGCGTTGGTGTTGTACTCGACGAACATCTCCTCGCCCACTTCCTCGATGGCGCCGAAATCCTTTATAGTCTGCCCGCCGTACTTCCCGTAGAGCTTTGCGAGCGCTCCCACAAAACCCGCGTTGTAGTCGCAGGCTACCTCGTTCTTGTTGTAGTCGCTCACCGAATCCGCATAGCCGTCCGAAGCGTCGGGACCTCCCACCAGCGCGCCGTAAAGGGTGTGGCGGTGGTAATTCGGCTCGTTCATATTATCGCTCCATGAGCCCTGCGCAGTGCGGTGGTGCGGGTGCTCGGGCGGATTTACGCCGAAGCCCACCACAAAGCTCCTGCCCGTGCTGCCGAGCGCATAGTCGATCTGCTTCTCGCAAAACTCGCTGTAAGTCTTAGCCTTGTCCGCGGGACAGCCCTTATAATCCGCGTAAACTCCCGCCAGAAAAGCCGCCGTAGTGGCGTAGCGCAGCGAGCCCCAGCTATCCAGCCAAGCCAAGCCCTTCGGGGAATATGTAACGCGCTCCCCGCCCGTGCCGACAGTCCACCAGTCAAGGTTTTTCTGTATCTTGTCCTTATATTTCTGCTCACCCGTCTGCGTGGCAAGCAGGCAGACCGCTCCCGCCCACTTGTCGTCCCAGCAGAGCGTCCACTTGTAATTGCCGCCCGACTGTGCCTCGTAGGTTTTCGCCTTTTCAAGGTAATCTTTCTCGCCCGTGGCGATGTAGAGCCACATTCCCGCCCAGCTCAGCTCGTCGTAAAAGCCGCTCCAGGAATTATAAAATCCGTTTGCCGCAGTGTAGCCGCTGTCGCTTTTTGTGCTCTCGGCGAAGTCGTAGAGCTGCTTTGCGTGGGTAAGGCACTCCCGCGCATAATCGCCGTCAATATCCTTATAAACCGCCGCGCAGGCAGCCAGAGCCGCCGCGGCCTCCGCCGTAACGGTAGACCCGGGATTGTTTTTATCCACCTTGTAGGAGGGGCGGTTCATATGCATGACCTCCGCCGCACCCCACCAGCTGTGATCCGCGTTGCCGTCCCCCACCTGATAGTAATACACGTCCTTTTCGGGGTGACATTTTATAAGATAATCGTTTATCCACTTTATGCTGCCGAGGGCATATTCAAGCTGACCGCTCTTTTCATAAGCGTCCTTGTCCTCATATACGCTCCACGCGAGCATGGTAGCTGTGTACGCCATAGGAAGATTGAATTTCACATTGTCCCCCGCGTCATACAGCCCGCCCGTCAGATCAAGCCCCGCGTCCGCGCCGTCGCTCATGCCAGAATCCCCGCGCCAGTTGCAGCGGGCGGTTTCCTCGTCGATATCGCCGCTGCGCTGAAGCTCGTAGAATATCAGCGCCTTTTGCAGAGCCTCTCCGTAGTTATAGCTGCCCTTGCCCGCACTGCCCTCTGTGCCGCTGCCGCTCTCGGAGAGCTTGTCGTTGCCGACCGTTCCGCCCGAGGCTTTGGGCTGAGTGCTCACAGGCTTTTTATCTGAGCCGCCCGAGGTACCCGCCGTGCTTGTAACGCCCGTCGCATTTCCCGATGAAACGGGAGAATTTTCCTCAACGGAGGTATTAGGCGCAGCCGATCCGATGTTGCTCTCCGCGTCGCCTAAGGTTTCCCCGTTATCCGAATTTTCAGCGCCGCCGTCGGTCATATCGGAGCTCCCCGAGTTGTCTGCGTTGTCTGCGTTGTCCGAGCCGTACGCACTTGTTTCGTCCCGTGAATTTTCCGTATTCTCCTCCCCCAACGGCTCGAAGCTTTCACCGCCTGCCGCCTCGGAGCTTTCACCCGCACCCACGGGGTTTGGTATCTCGGAAACGGCGCAGCCCGTCAGCAGCGCTCCCGCCAGAATTACCGCCAGAAATCTTTTACCTATTTTCATAGTCAACCTCCCTGCACGCTCTCACTGCCCCCGACATCGGGAAATCAGCTTTCCTCAACGCTCTCCGCTCTCTTTTTAGGCTTTATCACAAAAATGACCGCCGATACAACGAACACCAATATGCTTATTATCTGCGACGTTGACAGTCCGAAAAGGAACCCGCGGTACTCGTCGCCGCGCCAGAACTCCAGAATAAACCTTCCCACCGAATAGGTGATAATATAAACAAGCAGCAGGCGGTTTTTCAGTATTCCCTTATTCAGCAGCAGCCACAGCGCGAAAAACAGCGCCAGCTCAAAAGCCGCTTCATACAATTGCACGGGAACTCTTGGCACTCCGTTTGCGCTTTCTATAAGGGAGCGCGTAAAGGTTATCCCATGTTCGCTCTCCACTCCGTAGCAGCACCCGCCCATAAAGCAGCCTATTCTGCCGAAGCAGTGAAACAGCGCCAACGCGGGAGCGGCACAGTCCGTGGTAAGTCCCGCGGGCAGCTTCTGTACCCTGACGGATATTCCGCCGGCCAGCAGTCCCCCCAGCAGTCCGCCGTAAAACACCGAACCGCCAAAGATCTGCGCAAACTTCAGAATAAAATCTTTGATCCCCTCCGATTCAGCCAGAAAATACCACAGCGGTATATTTGTTATTCCGTAAAGAATGTGCATTCCAAGGAACGCTCCGACAGCACCGAAAAGATACACAAGTATCAACGCTATATCATTGCCGCCCCGCTTTTTGTACCAGTGTATCGAAAGCGGGCAGGCGGTGAATATCCCCGCGATAGCGCACAAAGAATAACTGCTTATGAATTTGCCTAAAATTGTAAATCCCGGAAACATTTTTTCTCCTTATTTTAAATAAGTTTTTCGCAACCCGGCTGCGAAAACTCCGCAAGCTCCGCTTCCGTAGTCTCTTGCGAAAAATTTTCCTGCAAGGGCGCTTTGTTGCTTTTTGCTTTGGAAGTCTTAGACCGCTTATTTTTGTGTCGCTTTGATCAATAAGGTTATTGGCGGCAATTCCTCCTATAAAAAGAACCCCGCCCATTATTGGGCGGGATAAGTACAGCGGTTTAAATTAAAAACTGCCTGCCGCGCCCGCAAGAACCGCAAGACCGCATACCGCGCAAAGTGCGCAGGCAAGCATGAGAACGCTGAAAGCAGTGGAAACAATACCAAGTATAAATCCTACCAAAGCCAGTGTCTTGGAATCGGTATCTTCCCCATTCTTAATACGCTTCAACGCCAAAGCACCGAAAACGATGCCCGCAATAGCCGCCAGCGGAGCGATATAATCCACATATGGAATAAACGAGCCGGCAATACCGACAATACCACATACAAGCGCTGTGATTGACATATTCTTTGCTGTCATATTACTAACCTCACCTTCCGAAAACAGAATATTTTGAGTTTCCGCTTTTTATTATAACATATTACCATCTGCTTGTCAATATTTGTCGCGTAAGGGTAAGATAAAAAAAACAAATATCTTTTTTGTGAAAAATAAATAAAAAGCGCGAAAAAAATATCCCCTGCCCAAAAGGACGGGGGATATAACAAGCGCTTTTTTAATCAATAGCCCGCAGCCGCAAGACCTGCACCTGCAATGCAAAGGCAACCGACCATAAGAATGTAGATAGCCATGATAACGATTCCTATAATCAGACCCGCCATAGCCATACCCTTGCCTTCCTCAACGCCCGTTTGCTTCATCTTGTTCAGCGCGATAGCCGATACGATAATACCCGCTACCGGTACAAGAATGCCAAGAATAAGACCTACAATAGACAATGTTTTTGTGTCCATTTCCAAACCTCCGTAAAATAAGTAAAATCATTATTACAGCTGAATTACTGTACTCATATTATAGCACATTTGTTCCCGCTTGTCAATATTTGTCATGATATATAAACAAACTAAAAATCATCTGTTTTTTGTTGAAAATGCCTATATCTCACAAACAAATGAGGCTATATTGATTTTTAAGCGGAAATGTGCTATAATGGTTAAAATATCGAGTGCTTTTGCAAACCGCCTCGCTTTTCCGGAGCTTGCAAAAGCACTTGGGTGAAAGGACACGATACTGTGAATATCATAAACTCAACCCCCGCCAAGGACGGCTTTTATATGCCCGCGGAATTTTCGCCGCACTACGGCTGCATACTTATTTTCCCGGAGCGCTCGGATTCGTGGCAGTACGGCGGCTATGCCGCGCGAAAGGCTTTTGTGAGGGTCTGCGAGGCTATCGCCGAAAGCGAGCGCGTAACCGTCTGCGCAAGTGAAAAGCAGTATGAAAACGCCCGCCGCATGCTCCCGCCGCATATCAGGGTTGTAGAGATGTCCTCTGACGACGCTTGGGCGAGGGATTACGCACCGACCTTTGTTACAAACGGCAGCGATATACGCGGGATAAACTGGAGCTTCAACGCGTGGGGCGGCTTGGAGGACGGCTTGTATTTTCCGTGGGACAAGGACGATAAAATGGCACGCAAGCTGTGCGACCTCTACGAAAAGGATATGTATGATATGAGCGGCTTTGTTCTTGAGGGAGGCTCGATACACGTCGACGGCGAGGGGACCTGTATCACCACGGAAGCCTGCCTTTTAAGCGCGGGACGAAATCCCGATATGACAAAGGAAGAGATAGAGCACAAGCTGATGGAATGCCTTAACGTACAAAAGGTAATATGGCTGAAGCGCGGTATCTACAACGACGAAACAAACGAGCATGTCGACAATATATGTGCCTTTGTGCGCCCCGCCGAGGTTGTGCTGGCATGGACGGAGGACAAATCCGACCCGCAGTACGAGCTGTCGAAATCCTGCTATGACATTCTGTCGAATTCGACCGACGCCAAGGGCAGACCCTTTAAAATACACAAGCTGAATTGTCCCGCTCCCGTCACGATAACCGCCGAGGAATGCGAGGGATTGGACACAATGGATTTTCAGCCGACAAGAACGGAGGGTGAACGCCTTGCCGCTTCTTATGTAAATTTTTATATTTCCAACGGCGCGGTGGTAATGCCGTTTTTCGGTGACCCAGCCGACGAACCGGCGCGTGAAAAGCTGGCGGAGCTTTTCTCTGACAGGAAAATTATCCCGATATACGCGCGGGATATTCTGATAGGGGGAGGAAATATCCACTGCATTACACAGCAGATACCGATTTTCGGAGGTCTATAATGGATATCGTAATGATAGAAAAAGAACAGCTCCCGCTATGTCTTGAAGTTATTCACAAAAGTTTTGAAACAGTCGCACGTGATCTCGGGTTTACCGAGCAAAACTGCCCCGGTCACACAAGCTTCATGAAAATAGAAAAGCTGAATAATTTTTGGGAATGGGGATTTATGATGTTCGGACTTTGGGACAAGGAAGAGCTTGTTGGGTATTATTCCTTGTCGGATAAAGGCGGCGGGCGGTATGAGCTGCATAATCTTGCGGTAATTCCCGAACGACGGCATGGCGGCTGCGGAAAAACGCTGCTTGACGACGCGAAAAAACGTTCAAGAGAAGCGGGCGCGACCACACTTATTCTCAGCTTTATTGAAGAAAGCGCGATATTGAAGCAGTGGTATCTGTCAAACGGATTTAAACATATCGGCACTGAAAAATATGAGCACCTGCCGTTTACGGTGGGGCTTATGGAACTTGAATTATAGCGGGGGGAAGAAAATGTCGGAAGAAAACACAAACTGGGAGAAATCCGTTGCGGGAGTTGTGTTAAAGGACGGAAAAGTCCTGCTGGCGCGGCACACCTACGGCGCAGGCAAAGGGAAGCTGATTATACCCGGGGGATATATTCAGCACGGCGAAACTCCCGAGAACGCCGTCAAACGCGAGCTAACGGAAGAAACGGGCATTACCGCCGAGCCTGTGGAAATAGTCGGGATACGCTTTAATTCGCATGACTGGTATGTTGTATTCCGCGCGGAATACATAAGCGGAGAAGCCCGCTCCGACCACGACGAAAACAGCGAGGTCATCTGGCTTGAAGTCGAAAAGGCGCTTGAAGCGGAGGACGTCGCGGATTTATCCAAGAAAATGATACAAGCCGCAGTAAGCGGAAAGCCGCTTGTTCCCACCGAATATAAGGCGGGGGAAAAGCACGCTCCGCAAAGCCTGTACAGCGCCGTATAAAAGAGCGGCGCCCGCCACGATCAACGCTTTGCCCCCGCAGGAATTTTTCCGCAACAAGCCGAAAAAGCGGAGTGAAACGGAGCTTTCTCGGCGCGGTAGGCGAACGGAGTTCGCCGGTGCGGAAAAATTTTTCAGATAAGGAGATTTATAATGCGAAAAATTACAGTTGCCGCCGTGCAGATGTCAATACCCGAAACGCCCGAAAAGTCCGTTGAAAAAGCGGACGGGCTTGTCAGAGAAGCTGCCGCGAAGGGCGCAAACATCATACTTCTGCCCGAGCTTTTCGAGAATTGGTATTTCTGTCAGGAGCGCCGCTATGAAAGCTATAAGTTGGCACTTCCGTTGGAGGAGAACCCCGCCGTGAACCATTTTAAAGGTGTGGCGCGGGAATTGGGCGTTGTGCTCCCCGTCAGCTTTTTCGAGCGGGACGTTACCGCGCTCTACAACAGCCTTGCAATGATAGACGCGGACGGGACGATACTCGGGGTATACCGCAAAACCCATATCCCCGACGATCATTTTTATCAGGAAAAGTTCTACTTTACCCCCGGGAACACGGGCTTTAAGGTATGGGATACAAAATTCGGCAAAATAGGAGCAGGGATATGCTGGGATCAGTGGTTTCCCGAGGCGGCTCGCTGCATGGCACTTATGGGTGCGGAGCTGCTGCTTTATCCCACCGCGATAGGCAGCGAGCCGATAATCGAGTGCGACAGTATGCCCCACTGGCGGCGCTGTATGCAGGGACATTCCGCAGCGAACCTCATACCCGTTATAGCCGCCAACCGCACGGGAACAGAGCGGGTAACCCCCGATGACGGCAACTCCCGCCAAAGCAGCTCTCTTACCTTTTACGGAAGCAGCTTCATTACCGACGGCACCGGCGCTCTGCTTCAAAGCGCCGACAGGGTATCCGACTGCGTTCTGACGCAGGAGTTTGACCTTGACGCTATCAAGGAGCTGCGCATGAGCTGGGGCGTTTTCCGCGACAGACGACCCGAGGTCTACGGGCGGCTGGTAAGTGACAAATAAAGATTATGATTGTTTAAAATGTTAAAAATAACACGCGTTCCTTGTGAAATTATACAAAAATTTTATCAAAAGATAAAAATATTTGTAAAAAGCTATGACAAACCGCCGAAAATATGGTATAATGGAAATGGAAAACCACCTATAATATCTAAAAGGGGGCTTGCATTATGGCTAACAAGATAATCACCATTTCAAGACAATACGGAAGCGGAGGGCGCGAGATAGGACAGCGCCTGGCGGAAAAGATGGGGATAGAGTTCTACGACAACAAGCTGTTGGACGTCGCCTCAGACGACAGCGGCATTCACAAGGCTCATTTCACCGCCAATGACGAAAAGCGCACCAACAGCTTTCTGTATCTGCTGTCGACCGCATACGGGCAGGGCTCCATGCCCTTTGACGATACGCTTTATTTCGCCCAGCAGAACGCCATCAAAAAGGTAGCCGCGGAGCACTCCTGCGTAATAATAGGTCGCTGCGCGGATTACGCGCTGAGGGATTTCAGCGGAGTAGCCAACGTGTTCATAACCGCTCCCTTTGAGGACAGGGTAAAGCGCGCGATAGAGGTGTACGATATCGACGAGAAGCACGCCGCGGATTATGTCAAAAAGGTCGACAAGCAGCGTGTGTCGTATTACAACTACTACACCGACAGGCGCTGGGGGCAGGTGCAGCATTACCAGATATGCCTTGACAGCTCCGCGCTCGGCATCGAGGGCACGGTAGACCTGCTGGAGCAATTCCTCAAGAGTTATTATCATGAATAAGCCGACCCCGCACGAAATTTTGTTTTCGTGCGGGGTTTTTAATTTTACGTTTTATGCCACCGAGTAAGCCAATATTGCTGCCGCGTCAATTGCGTTTACGCGTCCGTCGCCGTTGAAATCGCCTATAAACGTGTCTATTGTCAGATTATTAGTAAGATATCTCAAGAGCAGAGCCGCATCCATCGCGTTGACTGCTTGATTTCCGCTGATGTCTCCCGGTATCTTCGCCGTGCGGTCAATAACCACGAAATACCGCCCCGCACCGTAAACATCGAGAGCCGCATTGCCCGACTCGTCGACCCGCCCATAGGAAACATATTCCGCTTTGTTGCGCGATTCGTTGTAGCGAAGCAGCGTGACAAAACTGCCGCTGTCCGCCGTTCCGACGTTGTATATAAGCTGCGCTCTCATATTGATATTGCCGATATCGAACCCCGCGCCCATGCTGCCGCCGACGAGACGCAGGATATCCTGCGGGATACGGTTTGTGTAGTAAAACTGCGGATTTACAATGCTGATATTGCTGTTAGGGTCAGCCAGCCATGAGAAACGCATATCTATCGGAACGCTCTCCGAAAGCACAGGCTCGACCTCAGGCACTTCGGGAATATCGGGCTCGGCGGGCTTCTGGGGTTCGGAGGGTTTAGCGGGCTCGGTCGGCTCGGCGGGTTTAGCGGGAGTATCGGTCACCTCGCTCATGCTCTCGTCATAGTCCGTGTCCGCTTTAGGGATAGCGACGGGATTGCTGATGGAATGATCCTTTCTTATCGTCGCGGTGCTCACGCAGAAATAATCGTGCCGCAGCACGGGCTGCGAGCCCACGGGATCGTCCCACGTAACGTCCACATGATACCATTTATCGCCTATCCGCACCATATTCCACATATGATTTTCGCCGTTGCCCGAGCCTACGACGCATATGCACTGAACGCCTATCGATTGACAAAGATACGCAAACGCCTTTGAATATCCCTCACATAGCGCCCTGCCGTTCACCAAAGGTCCGTCGGCTTCGGATTTGTAAACCGGACCGTTAAGAGTATATGTAGTCATATTGACGATAGCGTCGTGCAGCACCTTTACCTGCTTAAATACGTCCGATTCCTTAAGCGCGTCCTCGATTATCGGCGCGGCGGCTTCCTCTATCTGCGACCGTATGTTTCTGACCTGCGCGGCGGTCCTCGTATAATTGGGATTAACCGTAAGCCAGTTATGCGTGGTGGGATTTCCCGTGCCCGTTGCCGAGCCGTCCGTATTGAAAAGCTGCGGATTTTCGTATTTCAGCAGCGTCATAACCATTCCCAGAGTATCATCGTTAAGCTTGTATTCCGAAATATCCATGCCGCTCTCGCTGTTTTTGACAGCGCTGAAAAGCAGCCCGTAAGCCGCCTTCTGATCCTCCGTCAAAAGGGAATAATAATATTTAGACTCATAGTCCTCCAATATGCTCGCGCCCGCCGCATAAACCGCGGAATACCTTCCGCCGAGAAGCTCCGTAACAGGCGAAGAAAAAAACGCGAGCGCCGTCAAAAATGCTACAAAATAACTCAAAAATCTATGTTTCATAATGCCTCCCGAAAATTTTTCCACTTTATCCGTCTGCCTGAACCGCCAACTGTCATCTCACCATTTCCTGTCATAGCTCGGAGCGTCCAGAGCGGGGTTTGAAGTCCTCGGAACGACCCTCTTTTTCTGCGAGATATGCTCCGCGATATTGAAGGGCTTCTTTTCGGGCTTGTTTTTATATTGCTCCGCGTAATGATTTATAGCCTGCTCCAAGCGTTTTGTGCTGCCCAGCCGACCGCTTACCTCCAGCGTTTCGCGCAGCGTAAAGCCCCTTTCGTTCAACTCGCGGTCGTCGAAAGCGGTCTCGCCGTTTTCCACATGATACCCCAGATGCTCGTCCGGCAGCAGGAACTCCCGTATCTCGCCCTTTATCCTAACGCTGTCGGGAGCGGTCTTGGGGTCGCGCGAAACGCTCTCGAACCCCTCAAACCTTATAAAATACAGCCGCCTGTAAATTATCCTCTCCCCGTACCGTATAAACTCCCCCGCGTAAACGCTGTAAACCATCGCGTCGGGAAGAATATCAAAATAAGTATATCGGCTGTGCCGGCGCTTCATTTTTTCCGTAAAATACGCCGCCGTAAAGGCGAACACCATACCTATAAACACCGTCCCCGCGATAACAGCCAGCATAAGCACGATAATTTCCCTGTCCATATCCGCGCGCAGATTCATCACCAGATAAACCGTGCAGAACACGCACACCGCAAACAGCGGCATAAACACTATTATCATCATGCTTTTCAGCCTGCGGCGGTATTTCTCCGTGTCCGCGTGAAAAAAATATTTCATGTTAGTATGCCTTTTATAAATGCTGCTCCAAGCAAATTATTTAAATTTGAATTTTCCGCGTCGAGCTTTACGCCGCTCCGTGCTTACGCGGCTCGACCGTTCCTTGATATTATTGTAGCACATTTTTCGCCATTAGTCAACCGTTTGAGCCATCCTGTTCTCGGATATATTCCCGCATTATTCTTCCATTTCCTCCGCGCCCTTTTGAACGGGAGCAAAGCTGCGGTCGACCGTTATCGAGCAATAATAATCCGGGTGAAGTGCCGCCAGAAATCTCCCTATCTCCTCCCTAAGCTCCTTTTCGGGCATATCGAACCCTCTGGGAACCACCACGTCAAAAACGCACCTTGTGCGCTCCGCTCCCTGAATCAGCCGCACATCGTGCACCGAGAGCCGCGGGTCTATCCTCACCACTATCTCCGCAAGCTCCCTGTGGACTTTTCCCGTCATGCAGTTCTCCGCAACTATCGGGTCAAGGTGAATAAGCATATTCAGCCCGCTTTGCATAAAATCACGCTCGATCTTATCCACCACCTCGTGGGTCTCCGAAAGAGTGCGCTCTCCCGCCATCTCAACATGAACGCTTGCGAATTTTCTCGCGGGACCGTAGTCATGTATCATCAAGTCGTGAGTGCCGAGCACCCCCTCATAGGACATTATCTCCGCGCGTATCCTCTCCACAAGCTCGTCGTCGGGAGCCTTCCCGAGCAGCGGGTTCATAGCCTCTCTTACCAACCCCGCGCCGCTGTACAGAATAAACACGGCGACCGCCGCTCCCATTATACCGTCAAGCTGCACCGAGGCGAATTTCGATATTGCCGCGGCAATAAGCACCGCCGAGGTGGAAATAACGTCGTTTCTGCTGTCCGCGGCGGCGGTCTTAAGGGTATCCGAGCCGATAAGCCGCGCCGTTTTCCCGTAAAATATCATCATACCTATTTTCACCGCGATAGACGCCGCCAGCACGATAAACGAGACCGTCCCGAACTCCACCGCCTCGGGGCGGATTATCCTCGCGATACTGCTGCGCAGAAGCTCCGCGCCGATAAGCAGGATTATTACCGCCATCACGAAACCCGCCAGATATTCATACCGCGCGTGACCGTAGGGGTGCTCCTCGTCCGCGGATTTTTCGGACAGCTTGAACCCGATAAGGCTTATCACCCCCGAAGAAGCGTCCGACAAATTATTCAGCGCGTCGGCGGTGATCGACACGCTCCCAGAAATAATTCCCGCCGCGAACTTCCCCGCGCACAGCAACAGATTGCACACTATCCCCGCCAGCCCCGCCAGCTTTCCGTAAGCGGAGCGCACCGCGGGCTTTTCCGTGTTTTTATAGTCCTTTATAAACAGTCTTGCCAAAAGCACAGAAAATCCCTCCTCTTTATTAAGCTATTATATCACGCTGCCCCGCGGTTAGTCAAGAGAAACCGCACATAAAAAGCGGCAGCCGCGCAGGGCTGCCGTTTATGCTTTTAAGTTATGCTGACGAGAGGTGAATTATTCAAAAGAATTTCAAAATTCCCCTGCGCGGGCGCTACTCTCATCAGCTTACCGCAATTGCCGAGATATACATAGCCGCCGCGCCGTCCTTTGACTGCGGAACGATCTTCAGCGTATGTTCACCCTCGCTGTCCAGCGCCGCTATCTCCGCGAACTCGGCGTAATTGCCCCAGCCGCCGCTGAAATCGGTGTCCAGCGTAGCGACAAGCTCGCCGTCGATATACACGTCAGCCTTTACGGAGTTGCTTACGGTCTTGCCATAAAGCAGCCCGATATTCTTCGCGGTCACCCTGAACTCTATCCCGTCGTCCTCGGTGAACTGCCCCTCGGAGGATTTCAGCATCCAGTGTCCGTTAAAGCCACCGAAAGCCGCGTCCCTTACCATAAACGCGCCGAGAGAAGCAGGCTCGGTATCGGCGGGGGTGAGCAGCTTGGCGTTAAGATACTTGTCGCCGTTTTCTGTGGGCTGTGAGAAATCGCTCTCCTCCGCGCTTATATTATCGAGATCGTCAATAACGGATTGGAGATAGTTTGTGATAAGATCGGTCAGCAAAGCGTGCCCGGGGATATTGGGGTGAATATTGTCGTCTGAGATATCCGTCCACTGAATGTAACCCTTGTCTATAACGTCGAGAATAGCGTTCTTGTAGGAGATCATAGGAATATCGTATCTCTTTACCACCTCGCCGTGGTACTCCTGGAAGCTGGTTCCGTTATCCTGTGTCATGGCAATGGTAACTATCGCGGGGCTGCTCTCCGCGAACCACAGCTTTCTCATAAGGCTTTCATAGGTGATCTTATTCAGCTCGGTGCGCTCCGTGGTGTCGTTTACCGAGAAATCCACGAAAACGATATCGGGGTTCTGCGAGAGCACGTCCGTATCGCAGCGGTGAACTCCTATATATGAACCCGTTGCGCCGATACCCGCATTAACATAATTTACGGTCGCGTCGGGGAACTGCTCCTGTATCCAGTTAGCGGTAAGCCGCGCATAGCACAAGTCGTTGCCCGCGGACGTGCCCTGCGTGATAGATCCTCCGAGGAACGCCGCCGTTACCTCCTCGCCCGCCTGCAGCTTCTTGAAGAACGCCGCCAGCCTTGCCTGATTACCCACATTATACCTTGAGTTTGCTATCATTGTGGGGGTAAGCTCCCCGCCGAGGGTGTAGGGTATCTCCTCTATCTCCTCCTGCGGCTCGCTCTCGGTATCCGACGTCTCGGGAACATCGTCCGATGCATTGCTGTCGGGAGCGCTTGAGATATCGGGCGTACTCTCAGACGCGCTGCTGTCGGGAGCGCCCGACCCGCTGTCGGATACCGTGTCGTTTTTGCAGGCTGTCAGCGAAAGCACAAGCGCCGCAACCGCCGCAATGGCAATAAATTTCTTCATAATAAATTCTCCTTTGATTTTCATTTTATTTTACGCCGAAATACGGCGTTACAGTCTTTAAAAATATTTACCCAAGCTGTTATGCTGTTAAGATATGTTGATGAGGAGCTGTAATGCGGTTAAATTATGTTGACAAGGAGCAAATGATTTAAAAGAATTTCAAAATTCCCGCACTCACTCTCGCTCCACTTCGTTCCGCTGCGAGCGACTGCGGGAACCGGTCATCGTTTGCCATTCGGCAAACTTGACCTTTTTGAAATTCCCCTGCGTGGGCTGTTTGCGGATTAGATTTTTATGCCCCCTAATGCGTGGGCTGTTTGCGGCTTGGGTTTGTATACCCCCTAATGTGTGGGCTGTTTGCAGCTTGGGTTTGTATGCCCCCAATGCGCGGACAATTTGCGGCTGTTTACCCATCAATTCAAAGCATATTCCTTAAAATCGGGCAGCTCGTCAAGCGTCCTGCATATTCTGCTGTTGTACGCGTTATACAGGCTCTGCCAGTCGGTATATACCTCCGAAAGATTTCCCTCGCTGTCAACGATATAGCTGCCGCTGCCGACGGCGAACCACAGCCACATAGCGTTGTCGCGGTACATATATTCGGGCTTTGGCAGACTGTCGCAGGAGGTGATAGCCAGTGGCTTCTTCTGCATATCGGGAACCTCCGAAAGCGCCGAAAATCTTCCCGCAAAGGACGAGTTCGACTTTTCATATATGCTCTGCCCGATGATATCGCAATAGCTGTTCCCCGGGTAAAACTCCGCGTCGCTTCCGTTCCACACCCATATCAGATTCCCGAGCCCGTGCAGCTTGTTAAGGCGGTTGAAAATGAACTTCCAAAGCTTTTTGTACTCCTCGCTGTTACCGCCCCACCAGTACATTTTGCTCTCACCGTCGGGTATAGGCTGCCATATAACGGGGATATCCTCGTCGTCAAAACGCTTAAGTATTTCCGCGATCCTGTCCAGATCCCTTATCATCGCGTACATTCTGTCCGAGACGTACCCGCCGTCATAAAGTACCTGAAGCTCCTCCTCGCCCGCCATCGCGAGATTTTCCATATCCTGCCCGTCTATCGCCATTGTAAGCCTGAAGTTAGTGTCCGCGGTAAGCGCGGCGCGGCTTGTGTCGGGGGAATACCAGTGCCATGTATAGGACACCAGCCCGCCGTTTTTGCCCCACTCCAGCGCGAGCTGTATCTCCTCTTCCGCCCGCTCTGCCTCCTCGTCCAGCAGCGAAAGCGCAAGCTCCCCGCAGCGCATTGCGGGATAACGCCCCGTTTCCTCATGAATAGCCTCAAGCTCCGCGTTTGTGCCCGGGGTAACGTTTTGGGCGGTGATTATCCCGCTGCCGTAGGTGTAGGTAAGATATTTCATCACCCCTATCGCGGAGACCGACGCGTTTGAGCTTACCGAAGACGAGTGAACAAGATAGCTCTCGGGGCTTACGGCGCCCGTATCCTCCAGCAGGATATAGTCTATTGCCGCGCTGCCGCTCTCCGCAGTGAAGTTCAGCAGCATCGTGCCCGCCGTCAGATATATGCTGTCAATGGCGTAAAGCCCGTAGGAGAGCTCCTCGGAGGGCTCCACATAAAATATCCCCTCCGTCTGCGTCCTGACGGAAAGCCTTACAGCCGCGCCTTTCTCTGATGAAGCGGCGATAATTATGCGATAGTGCTGCGGCTGGGGTATCTCGGCAATATGCGTAAGTGTCATACCCTCGTCCAGCACGACATATCCGTTACCGTCGTATTCCCCGTCCGTGCGCACGCTGCCGTTGAACACGCCGCCCTCCGCGTTGAGCTTTATAAGCTCGTCCGACTTATATATCTCATACTCCGCGGGAGAAAGCTCCTCGAATTTCTCCGCTTCCTCCGTTATCGTCTCGGAGCTTTCGCTTGTAACGGCGCTGTCGGGACGGTCGGGTATGCTCGTGCAGCCGCACATCAGCGCTCCCATAAGCAGAGCCGCGATCTTCTTGATTTTCATTCCCAATTTATTCAATAACTATCACATCTCCATCGTGAATTTCCTCGTCCAGCCGCGCGAACCTCCCGTTTACAGTGATTATGTTGGAGTGCGCCAGCAGCGTTGTGGGATCGTCCGAAAAAGCGGAGGCGATATCCAGAAAAATAGGCTGACGCCCCTCCTCCGGCAGCGGGAAAGTGCATTCCATACCGTTGAATGAAATGGCTATGCCGCTTACCTGCTCGGGCTGAGCCTGTTCGGCTTGAACAGGCTGAACGGGTTGGGTTGGTGGAGTGGGTGGGAT
>CAMWLH010000005.1 GCA_947175045.1 uncultured Clostridia bacterium
ATTATTAACAGTGTAACAAATGCAGTAATAAAAGGCTTTTTTCTAATGGAATTGAGATACAATTGTATAGGCTTAAAATATTTCTTGTCGGAATCCTTACAAATATCAACACCATCAAGAAAATTGAACACCCAAGAAATTCCAAAGAAAAATATTGGGAAATATCCAATTAAAACAAACAGCGCTTTTAGCAGCTGCAATTCATCCTCAAATATTGAATGAAGATTTCCCACACTTACAAATGAGCTGCCAATAACCATAAAAATCGCGAAAAATCCGGCAGGTGCCGCAATGCAAACAGTACCTTTTATGGTCGCAAATCTTTCTCTGTACATTTTAGCACAATATAAGTATGCTTTATACAGCAAGGGAACAAGAATTATAGCAAGAGCAAAATTCCCCGCGCTAAAGGATATGTTAAAATCAATAACCAATGAAATCAAATCCGACCCGCTTCTGGTTGATGTCTTCATATTTATATAGAAAGTCAGCGTGGATACCAATGCCAATCCACAGCATATTATTTTTATAAGTGTTTCTTTTCCTATCCTTTTTGTCATAAAAAAGGCCAGTACAATTGCACAAATGATACCAAGTCCATATCCGGCAAGGCGAAGCAGCTTTATAAAATTATCGAAAACCGCATTGGAGTCGGCAACATATATATTTTTTATGCCATCTTCGCTCTTATACAAATCGTATGTTTTGTTCTCCGACGCATATGATACACTCACCTTGCCATATTGTGAGCCATTACTGAACACTAATATCCTTCCGGCACCAACCGGAACATCAACAACGATTTCCTTAGATATCGTTTCATTCCATCGTTCGTCGTTTTCATCAACCCAAATCATCGCTGAATCTTCTTTTGAATACAACCAGTTTCCCTCAGCAGCTTCAGAAAAACTGTATTCTTTCCCGTCAACAATTACGCTATGTAATGCAACCATATTGCCTTGAGCCGCATCGTTTTTTTCCTGAAGCGCTGTGATCCTCACCTCTTGAGTAGGCATGGGAATGGTATTGAGTATTATTCCCGAGATAATTGATGACAGAAAAACAATAATACACATTCCCGTTATATATGCTTTAGATTTATGCATTTTTTTTTTGAACACTGCTATTGACAAAATCAAAAGCACAAGCGCTCCTATGACCTGTAATAATCTGAACATTATTTCCTCCATATTATCTTATGTGATTGCTGTTTTCAATGAATTTATCATTCCGCCCCCGGCAGGAAACCCGTTTTAAGGTATTTTTCATACTCATCGCAAATTCCAGTTGCGTCTCCAAACGCGACTTGTTTGCCGTGATTCAGCCACAGCACCTTATTGCACATTCTTCTTATCTGCGGTATCGAATGCGAAACCAAGATTGTCGCTTTTCCGTTCCGAATGATCTCGCGCATTTTTGCCTCGCTTTTCTCGCGAAACGCTCCGTCACCGACGGAAAGAACTTCATCAAGAATCAGTATCTCAGGCTCGACCATGCTTGCTATCGAAAAAGCAATACGAGATTTCATACCGCTTGAAAGCTGCTTGAACGGACGTTGCTCAAAATCCTTAAGCCCTGAAAATTCAAGGATCTCAGGATATTTTCTGTCCATAAATTCTCGGGTATATCCCAGCATTGCACCACGCAGATAAGCGTTCTCTTTAAGGTTCAATTCTCCGTCAAATCCGCTGCTCAATTCAAGAAGCGCAGCGACTTTACCGTTTACTCTTACATACCCTTTAGATGGACGCATGATTTGTGTGACCACCTTCAGCAGCGTGGATTTACCCGCGCCGTTTGTCCCTATAATCCCAAGCATATCGCCTTGAAATATCGAAAAAGAGACATCATTTACAGCCATGAAAGACTCAACATGATAATTTCTTGTGAACTTGCGCATGACAAATTCTTTAAGCCCTATATTTCTCAAGTCTCCGGTAATATATTCCACCGAGATGTTTTTCGCTTCCACGATTGCGCTCATATATTCTCCCATTAAATGTAATACAGAAATTTGTAATTTTTCTTCTTGTATATGATCCCGCCGATAACCAACACTAACAGGGCATACCCCGCGGCAAGAAGATGAAAGGTCGGTTTAGGAATAACTCCGTCAAGAATTATCTTGCGGAAATACCTTATATAAACATAAATCGGATTAAGATAAAACAAATACTGCTTGTGAATATCATACGCGTCAATGGAATAGAAAATTGCCGAAAGATACATCAGCAGCAGTGTGAAAATGTCATAAAGATATTTCATATCGCGGAACATCATAAACAGCGCCGATAGTATCAGACCCATTCCGATATTGAACAACACAAGGCAAAAAATCGGATATAGCAGCAGGACAAATTTCCATGTAAACGCAACGCCGTCTATCGCGCAGAAAACAAAAAGTATCACCAGATTTATGCCAAAGTTTATCAGCGATGACACGTTTGCCGATAGAAGGAACATATATTTGGGCACATTTACCTTTGAGAAAATTCCCGCATTGTTGTAAAGTGAGGACATTCCCGAATTTGTGGACTCCTTAAAATATCCGTAAAGCAGATTTCCGCAGAAAAGATAAATTATATAGTGATCTATGCTTCTGCCGAAAAACTGCGTGAAAACCAGTGCCATAACGCTAAGTGTCATAAGAGGTCCCAGTACGCTCCACAGCATTCCAAGCACGGTGCGCTTGTATTTCTTGGTGAAATCCCGCTTAACAAGCTCCTCAAAAAGAAAACGGTTTTGTTTCAGCTGTTCAATTTTACTTTTCAGAAATCGCCTAGTGCTCAAAGCTCACGTCTCCTTTTGGGGTTATTCAAATATCTTCTCAAACTCCTCTATGCATTCTGCATTATAGGCATCGTAATCAATGTCTAAAGTCTTTACCTCATCATTGATCAGCATACTTAAGCCATTATAAACGCCGTCCTCCGAATTCTCAACAAGAGTTCCGCCGTACCTAGTCAAGAAACCATGGGGACCACTTACATCTGTTGCTACAATCGGTAGCCCCATCATATCTGCTTCAAACAAAACCATAGGTAACCCCTCATAAAAGGAACTCATTATAAAATAATCACAAGCCTTTACTATTGGGTAAGGATTAGAAACAGCAAGCAAGAGAATAACATTATTCTCCAACCCAAGACGCTTTACCTTGTTTTTAAGATTTTCATATCCTTTATTGCGTGAATTCCCGCCCATAATAATCAACACGATATCATGATTGTCTTGCCAAAGCTTATAAAACGCGTTGACAAGCCTGTCATGCCCCTTTTCGGGCGAATAGCGCCCGATGTTGATGATTTTCTTACAATTAGAATGCATAATCTCTTCAAACCTTGCTCTGCTGACAGAGCATTTTGTGGTTCTATCCAGAGTTAAGGATTCCTTTGAACGCAACAAAATTGTTTTATAATCTATTGTGTTTTTGACAGTAATTATATTGTCTGATTTATTAGATATCTTTGTAACAGACGAAATGATATCGTCAGAAACAGTCACTACTGCATCATAATTTTGATAAGCATATTGAAGGATATCGAATCTCTGGTTTGCTTTGGATTTCATTTCAGAAATCATATCATTATGCACCCAAATTGCATTTTTTCCTTCAAAAGCACTATACATAAGTATATATTCACGCTCATATCCACAAAACTGAATTGCCCTATCAAATCTTGCATTTCCATATGCTCGTAAAAAGTTCTGATTAACTCTGTTTTTCTGATATCGCATATATTTTTTTGCTGATATTATATTTTTATTAAACAGTTTTCTGATTACTCTATCATATACTGTTAGATTGAAATATTCCGAGACAGCAAAGAAATTAATTTTTTCATTAAATGTTACCAATTGTGCGGCATGCTTTTTTGCTTTTCCCTGGCAAAACGAAATATAGTAATTCCTTTTATCCAAATCCAAAGAATTTGTCAGCGAGCGCAAGGAGGTTGTAATGCCGTTTTTATCAAGGTTACCTGCATAAATCAGAACATTTTCCTTCCCATTGCAGGGAATTTTTTCAACGGCAAGCCCTGTATCCATCCCTAAAATAACTCTGTCGCAAAGCTGCCTTGATGCGTTAATGTTATCAAAACGGCAAAACTCCTCAACAAATCCGCTGTAATCACGTATATCTTCGCTGCGAAGCTCCGACAGCAGATCGGGAACATTATAAACCTTTGGAAACGGAAGCTCGTCCATATCGAGATACATTCCGCGTTTTTCAAGATACTCCTCTTTATCATAAGGAAAAAGCACTATTTTTCGACGCGTGCATGCAAAATCGAAAAAAACACTGGAGTAGTCTGTAACAAGCGCGTCAGCAATATTCAGAAACTCATAGGTCTCGTATTTTTCGGGAAACTTTTTTATATGCTTTAGTGACTTTATTTCAACATCATTTTTAGCATGAACCGCCATCGGGTGAATATTGATATAAAGCACCTCGTCATCGTTCATCAACCTATCAAGCTCATATAGAAAATACATCAGATAAACATCGTTGCGCCCATATCCGATCTTGTCTACTGTTCCTCTCCATGTAGGCATATATGCGTAAACACGCATTTCCGAAAGCCCCAGCTGCTCACGCAGAGCAGTTCTTGCCTCATTGTTAAAAAATGCTTCATTACGAGGATAACCTCCTAAAACATATGACCCGCTTGAAATGTTTTCAAGCATATAATCTCTTATTATCACATCTTTTGTAAAGACATTCGGATAAAGCAGGTAATCGGAGCAAACAAGATTTTTTTGCACATTTCCGAAAAAAACATCATTATGCACACTTCTTCCCATTGCTTTAAGCGGAGTACCATGCCATGTGTTAAGGTATATCTGCCCCTCCTTTTTTATAAAATAATTCGGAAAAGTTGCGTCATTTATAAGGTATTTTGCACTGGCAAGTAACCGCATATATTCATCGGAAGCATATAAAACCAGCTCTACATTTTCAATCTCAGCCGATTTAAGTATCGCCTTTATTTTTTTCATATGTCTTCCCCATGAGGAAAGATATACTTTATAACCAGCATATTTTTCATCAGAAGTAATATATTTTAATATCGCATAGATGTTTCCATCCACTTTTGTTGCAGACTGCGATTCAAGCAAAATAACATTTTCTTCAATGGGCAGGTCTTCATAGTACTTAATATAATCGCACTTAGCCCTCCAAAACGGATCCTTCAGCTTCTTTATGACACTTTTCAGATATGTGAACGGATTTTTCACTTCTTAAGCTCCTCCTTGATCTGAGTAGTAGAGATCTCCGGCGTCCTGGGCAGATAGACCACGTCACAGTACTCCTTCAAAAAATCGAATTTACCCGTCCAGTCGTCACCCATAACAAAGGTATCCACATGATACTCTTTAACATCGCTGATCTTCTGTTCCCAGTTGTTCTCAGGAATAACAAGATCGACATAGCGTATAGCTTCAAGAAGCTGCTTTCTTATTTCATAGGAAAAATAGCATTTCTTCTGCTTTTCGTTCCAGTTGAACTCGTCGGTGGACAAAACTACTATCAGATAATCCCCCAGAGCCTTTGCTCTTTTAAGAAGCTGAATATGCCCATAATGCAGCAAATCAAACGTACCATAGGTTATGACCCTTTTCATTATCTCACGTTTCTTCCTTTACTATTTTTATAAAATGCCCCCGACGTTCTTTTTCTTCGGGATATGTCATGTAATCTCCGTACATATTTTCAAGAAGACCTCTCCGACCGATCGGCGCGGAAAATTTCTCTCCCTCAAATTCTATAAGCTCCGACTCTCTGAACCAATCCTTGTCATAGCTTTCTTTTGGGTATCCATGAGCTCCGCCTATTGTGCAAAGCCTCTTGCCGGCAAACATTTTCCTTGTCGCTTCTCTGAAAAACTTTATAAACCCGCACGGAAACAGCTTTACAAAATTCAGCAGCATTATCACAATCTTTTTTCTGTATCCAATCGGATAAGTCGGACTGACTTTTGCCATCAAAGCCGTCGTGAAAAACAGGTTAATTTTAAAATAAACCGCTGCCGTTTTCTCGTTTTCCGGACATCTGTCCAGCGGGAAAATATCAATATAGCACCCGTTGTTTATGCCGGAGCCCTCAAAGATTTCCTCATAAACATGGTATCGATTTGAACGCAGCTTAGCGAAATAAAACGGGTACATTTTATCGCTTCTGCCGTCCTGATAGCAATAATCGGCATCCGGACAACTCCTCATAATTTTTGCCAGCCTGTTATAATCTTTCCTTGGCATAACCACGTCAACATCGTCGTCCCATGGAATGAAACCGCCATGCCGTACCGCGCCAAGAAGCGTTCCGGCAGTAATGAAATATTTCAGTCCATATTTCTCACAAAGTCCGCGAAAATACTTTAGTATTTCCAGTTCGCATTCATGAAGCTCAGCTAAATCAAACTGTGACTCCTGTTTGCTCAATTCTGCGGCTCCCCTCTCTTTTTCCGGCGTACAGCAAAGGCATAAAATCGCCACGCAAAGGAAATCAGAAGTGTTTTTACCCTCTCCTTTGCTGTAAAATCTCTCTCCGCCATAATATGACCCAGGTTTTTACGCAGCTCTTTCCTTGCCGCGTCAACTATCTCTGTCGAATTATCGGGCAGAAACCTCACATATCTTGAACATATATCGAAATCGGTTCTCAGCAGCTCGTTGAGATAATACCTAAGTAAACTCTCGTCGTCTTGAGTCATATTTATTATTTCAAGCGGAACACTTCGCCAATCTGACAGGCTTTTTGCGTTGGGAGCACTGTAACAAGCGCTGCCGCTATGCTGCACATAGTGATATTTAGGCTTACTCTCCAGCACGATTTTTTTCGCTGCCAGAGCCGCTTCAACGCTGAAAAGGAAGTCCTCGCCAACGGAATATCTTATATTGAAACTCATACCATCCAACAATTCCCGCCGAAACAGCTTGCTGTGAACATATTTTCCAAAATTCTTCAAGAAATTCGTTTCCGCGCTGCGGAGCCCGCCGGCAACCATTGTTTGTTCGGGAGAGCACGCGATTACGGATTTCCCGTTTTCATACTCAATTACCACGCCACACTGCACAATATCTGCATTATGCCTCATTGCAGCAGAAAGCAGATAATCCAACATATCGGATTCAAAGTAATCGTCACTGTCGCAAAACGCTACCCATTTTCCGCTTGCGTGGCAAAGTCCCTTGTTTCTTGCCGACGATATCCCACCGTTGTCCTGCCTTATGAGCTTTATTCTTTTATCCTCCGAGACAAGCTCCCGACATATCTCACCGCTTCTATCCTCCGAGCCGTCGTCGACAATGATGATCTCCAGATTATCATAGGTCTGTGCGGAAAGCGACCCTATGCATTTAGCTATATATTTCTCGCAATTATACATCGGTACGATCACGGAAATAAGCGGCTTATCATTCATTTCATTCCGGCTTTCGGTAAGTTTTTTCAATGCTCTCGGCAACCGATTTTATATCATAACCCTTTTCCTTGATCAAGTCTGCCGTATTTGAGATTCTGTCAACCGCCCTTGCGGCTTTGATAATCATATCTGCCCATACCTCTGCACCATCACTCAGCTTTGCTGCGGTAATGATATCCGACACAAACGCCTCGGAAGGTATATACTCCGAGCAAACTACCGGCAAAGCCGAAGCCTGGGCTTCTACGGCAACTATACCCAAACCCTCAAAAAAGCTGGGAAAAGCGAACACGTCTGCTGCGCAAAGTATATTTTCCACATCGGGAGTTGTGCCGTAAAAAATCACCTTGTCCGACAGACCGAGTGCGTTGGTCTTTTCTTTAAGCTCCTCCTCTTTGTCGCCCTCCCCTACCAGGAGCAAAACGCATTTTACTCTGCGTTGGATCAGCGCTTTCAAGACATCAAGCAGAAAAATCTGGTTTTTCTGCTCGCTTAATCTGCCTATATTTACTATCAGCAGCTCATCGGATATCCCGAGTTCGCGCCTTTTACGATCCCTCTTCCCCTTATCAAAAGCGAAGCGGCTTGTATCTATTCCGTCGGGAATCATCTCATATCCGTTAGAGGAAACAACACTCTTCGGGAGCATAAATTCCGCGGCAGCATGGGAACAAGCCCAGAAGTCCGTAAACACATTATAATAAAACTGCTTGCAAACATTATGAAGCAGCACCTTAAAAGAACGCATAAAAGCGCTTCTCTTGATCGCCGTATTATGGCTGTGCACTATGAGTTTTTCAACTCCGCATTTTTTCGCTATAGCTCCATAGCGGAATGATACGGCATGAAAAATATTCAGATGAACAACGTCATACCTGCGGTCTTTCAGTATTTTTTTGAATCTCCGGTAATTATCTGTCAGCCTTTTCTGGCTTCCCGAAAGCTCGATAAGATCAACACCCATAGCTTTCAGCTCGTCCGAAAAAATACTTGGTCTCATCTGTGCCGCTATAATGTCTATATCCAAGCCACCTTTGTTCATGCTTTTCAGCACATTATATAAAAAGGATTCTATCCCGCCGGATTCCCAGCTTTCGCAGAATATGCATATCCTTCGTTCTAACATTCGCTCCCCTTCTGTTTTCTCACATCAGACTGTCGGGTTAATACAGTTGTTCTTTTAGGCATTCTTGTTAAAGTTGCGAGAAATCTGTTTACAAATTACAACACAACCCCAATTATGTTGTAAACGGGGTTATCAAAAACGCTCTATTTTCCTATATTTTTTTTAAAAAAATGTAATTACAAGGCGTGTTGGCATGAAAAAAACTGCAAAATAGCCTAATAGGTAAAAAAGGCTTGACAAATTCAGCACCCTGTGATATAATATTTAATGTATTATGTGTATCACTGGCGTGTTTTGAAACACATACAGCGGTTTACAACATAATTGGGGTTGTGTTGTAATTTATAATCAAAATTCCGATGAAAATCGGTTATTGACGCCTTAAAATGTTTTCAAGGTGGTATATTATGGTATCTGTAATAATGGCGGTTTATAATATTGGCGATATGTCAGTATTGCAGAAATCAATAGATTCTGTTTTGAGCCAATCGGTAAAAGACCTTGAGCTGATAATATGTGATGATTGTTCGGACGATGGCACATTTGAATATGTGCGGTCTTTAACAGCGCAGGACAATAGGATCATTGTGCTTAGGAATGATAAAAATATGAAGCCCGGATACTCGCGGAACAGATGTATGGAAAAAGCACGCGGCGACTTTATAGCAATTATGGATGGCGATGATATTTCCGCTTCTGAAAGACTATCCAAGCAAGTTGAATTTCTTGAAGCAAATCCTGAGTACGATTTTGTGGGAGTTCGCTCTTTATACTTTAAAAATACGATCGGAGATTGTGGGGAGCGGTGCTATCCCTTTTATCCGTTTCCTCAAAAAAAAGATTTTTTGATTACGCTGCCTTTTATGCATCCTACGCTTATGTTCAGGAAGAGTGTATTTGATGTTGTTAATGGCTACAGCACGGAAAAACTGGTAACGCGCAGTGAGGACACGGATATGCTACTTAAAATGTATGAGGCGGGATTTAAGGGCGCAAATATTGATGAGGTGCTGTATTATTACAGGCTTGACACAAAAAAACGAAAATATCGCTATCGATTCAATGAAACGGCAGTAAAGTGGCGCGGTTTTTATCGGTGCGGTTTATTTCCGAGGGGAATACCGTTCGCGCTTAAGCCGCTTGTTGTAGGACTTGTTTCGGACAAGCTGCTTGATAAAATGAAACTAAAATATTACGGGAACTGAAATTGCTTAATGATTGGGGGGGCTACCATTGGATATAGATTTTGTGATACCGTGGGTCGATGGTAACGATCCCGAGTGGCGCGCAGAGAGAAGCAAATATGTTGCCCCGGGTGAATCAGATAACCGCGAGGTCAGATTCCGTGATTGGGATAATCTGAGATACTGGTTTCGCGGCGTTGAAAAATATGCTCCTTTTGTACGAAAGATATTTTTTGTTACATGGGGACATCTGCCCGAGTGGCTGGATACCTCCAACCCGAAATTGGTTATAGTTGATCACAAGGATTATATTCCTGAGGAGTATTTACCCACCTTTAACGCAAACACGATAGAGCTTAATTTTCATAGAATAAAAGATCTGTCGGAGCATTTTGTATACTTTAATGACGATATGTTTGTGGTATCTCCCACGAAGCCGGAGGATTATTTCAGAAACGGAATGCCTCTGGACATCTTTTCCTTAAATACAGTTTTTTTTGGAAAAGACAGTGTCGGGCATATTATAGGCTCTGATCTTACTGTGCTGAACGAACATTTTAAGAAAAGGGAATGTTTTAAAAAGAATTTTGGTATATATATTTCGCCTGTTTATGGCAAACATCTTATCAGAACAGTTTTGTTGTTTCCGTGGCATTATTTTCAGGGATTTTACAACAACCATCTTCAAAGCAACTTTTTGAAAAGTACACTTGAAAGAGTTTGGGATCAAGAAGCGGAAATTATGTCGCAAACCTGCTCCTGTAAATTCCGTATGCCGACAAATGTAAATCAATGGCTTATAAAATATTGGCAGCTCGCCGAGGGGAAGTTTTCTCCAATGAGCAGCAGAGCCGGGATGTATTACAAAGTCAGCGAGGAAAAAATCAATAAGATATACGATGTTGTGATAAGTCATAAATATAAGTTTATTTGTCTAAACGACAATGAAAAAATCGAGGATTTTGATACTGTCAGAGGACAAATAGCAGATATGTTTGAGCGTATTCTGCCAAAAAAATCTGGTTTTGAAAGGTAGTATATTTAATGGAATATAAGTATATTTTTTCAATAGTGATGGCGATATACAATA
This sequence comes from uncultured Clostridia bacterium, assembly GCA_947175045.1. GTDB lineage: Bacteria > Bacillota > Clostridia > Oscillospirales > Ruminococcaceae > CAG-115. The sequence continues at coordinate 10,825 of CAMWLH010000005.1, forward strand.
GCGAACCTTTTTTAAGGGAAACGCTTGACAGCATTGTAAATCAGAAAATCGAGGATTTTGGACTGCCGTTTGAGGAGATCGTTCAGGTTATTATGGTCGATGATGGCTCAACAGATGGTACGGCTGAAATAATTGATGAATATGCCGAAACCTATTCCAATTTTATTCCCATTCATAAATCCAACGGAGGAGCTGCTTCTGCGCGCAACGAGGGTTTGAAATATGTTGAGGGAAAATATATGAATTTCCTTGATTCGGACGACATGTTTACTAATAACGTTTTATGGAATATATATAATTTTTTTGAGGAGAATTATGACGGGATTGACGTAGTAGCTATTCCAATGAATATTATTGAAACTGATAAGGGGATGTCAATAAACAGCATTAACAATATCGAAAGAAATAATGCAATTATAATGCTTGCTAACAAACAGCCCAATTGTGATATTTCAGCAAGCTGTGCCTTTTTTAGGGCAGATTCATTGAGCGGTGTTAGATTTGATGAAAGGTTGACGTATGGCGAAGACAGGAAGTTTCTTCTTGATGTTGTGTTGAAAAAGCGCGCTTTGGGTGTAGTGACAGAAGCAAAATATATGTTCCGAACCCGCGCAAACGGAGAAGATTCTTTGACTCAATCATGTCAAGCTGATCCCGAATGGTATTTGAATTATTTTAAATACTATGTAATGTATTTTATAGACAAATCCATAAGTGAATATGGATTTGTCCCTTTGTATGTTCAGAAAACGCTTTTTTCATCTATTTGTCTAAGATCCAGGAAAGATTTGGATATCTATAACATTCTTGGGGAAAGTGACGCAAAAGAATACAAAAAAACACTTGCCGAATTTATGACATATGTTGATGATGAGATTGTTTTGGATTGTCCTCAATTATATGTGGAACATAAATTTTATGCGCTATCCCTTAAATATGGACAGCTTAACTGTCTGCCAATACTTGAACGATTCAGCAGCGATGACATAACAGTTTTTTTTCATAACACTCGAGTTGTCAATTTGTCACAGAATCTCACTAAAATTGATTTCGTTGACATTAACAAGAATCAGCTCGTGATTGAGGGTTATACTGTATTATTACCCATATGCAATTTTGAGGTGGTTCTTAGCGTTCGAACGGAGGATGGAAACGATATTATTGTTCCATGCGAATATAACAACCGGGAAGTAAACAAATATTTTTGCGGAGAGACCATCCTGTATGGAAAATCGTTTGTCGGAAAATTCAATATTACAGATAACAACATACAGAAATACATAGTCAGCATTTGCTGTGTACTTGAAGATGGTACGATAATAAAGAAGAAGAACTTGAAATTCGGCACGATGTGTTCTTTGGGAAAAGAGTATAGAAATGCTTACTATGCAAACCATGGTATGGCAGTTTCGTTTAAGAATAATGCGTTCATTTTTGAAAAATGCGATAAAAACCAGGAAAATATGAGGGAGCGCAATTTTTGTCGTGAGCTATGGAAAACAGGTCGCAAGGGAGAGCGCAAAGCCGCTTTTGCCAGAATATTATACCAATTTATTAAACCCAAGTTGAAGAAGGATATCTGGCTTATTTCCGATCGATTGTATAGAGCAGATGATAACGGAGAGGCGTTTTTTAAGTATGTTATGCAAAGAAATGACAAACGAATAAAGGCATATTTTCTTATATCAGATAAATGTGACGACTATAAGCGAATAGCTAAAATCGGACCGGTGGTAAAAACTTTTTCATGGAAACATAAGATGATTCATCTTTTGGCTAGCAAAATAATTTCCTCCCATGGACAGGTGTATATAACTAATCCTTTTTCAAATAGAATTTCTTTGTATCGTGATTTTATGCAGAATAAATCGTTTGTTTTTCTGCAGCACGGAATTACAAAAGACGATCAAAGTGCATGGCTTAATAAATACAATAAAAGAATTGCGGGTTTAATTACTGCCGCAAAGGCGGAATATCAATCTTTTATTGATTACAACTATTATTATACCGAGAATGAAATCTGGCTGACAGGATTTTCGCGGCACGATTTACTGTATAACGATCCTCAAAAGTGCATTACTATCATGCCGACATGGAGAAAATACCTCTCCGTTGGTAAAGGAAATGGCATATGGAATTTGAAAAGTTCATTTACAACATCGGCGTATTATCAGTTTTACAACTCATTAATAAATGATCAAAGGCTATTGGACGCTTCTGAAAAATATAATTATAAAGTATGTTTTATGCCGCATCCAAATGTTATCTCATGGCTGGATACATTCGAAAAAAACGACCGAATAACTTTTTTAGATGCAAGCAATCCATATAAAAAAGTTTTTGCTGAAAGTAATTTAGTGGTTACGGATTATTCTTCCATAGCGTTTGATTTCGTGTATTTAAGAAAGCCTGTAATTTACTGCCAGTTTGATGCGGAAACGTTTTTCAACGGAGAGCATAGCTACACTAAAGGCTATTTTGATTATGAAAAAGATGGTTTTGGTGAAGTTGAATATGATCTTGATTCTACCGTCAACAGAATAATAGAATACATGCAGTCAGATTGTAATCTTAAGGATAAGTATCGGCAACGCATAGACGACTTTCTGTCATTTAATGACCAGAATAACAGTGAAAGGATATTTGATAGAATAATCGCACTTAACGAAAGGGATAACTAATGCTTAAGGTTATAAAGAATCTGAAAAAACATCAATTTCTCTTTGAAGAATTGGTAAAGCGTGATTTCAACGCTAAATATAAGGGAACTTCGTTAGGAATAGTATGGAGTCTACTTTCACCATTGCTGTCTCTGCTAGTTATGAGTCTTGTGTTTACACAGTTTTTTGGACGCAATACCCCGCACTATATGGTATACCTTTTTGCTGGAAATATTGTCTTGTCATACTTTAAGGACTCAACCAAAAGCGGTATGACATCATTGATGGCTAACGCGGGAATCATTACAAAGGTGAACGCTCCAAAATATCTGTTTCTTCTTTCCAAAAACGTATCATGCTTGTTCAATTTTATGCTGACGCTTTTGATTTTTTTTGCGTTTGTCGCGTTTGACAAAATCGCTTTTTCATGGAGTTTCTTTTTGGTGATATATCCGGTAATTTGTCTTATGGTATTTAATATAGGCGTAGGCTTAATTATGTCGGCATTGTATGTCTTTTTTAAAGATATCAAGTATCTTTATGATATATTTACGCAGCTATTGGGGTATTTATCGGCGATTTTCTACAGGGTAGACGCTTATCCGCTAACGGCACAGAGGTTGTTTATGCTGAACCCTATCTATGTCTATATAAGATATATACGAATAATTGTTATTGACGGCGGTATTCCTACGCTCCGGCATCATTTGCTGTGTTTTATTTATGCACTGGTTGTTCTTGTTATAGGCTGTGTTATTTACAAGAAAAACAACTATAAATTTATTTATTATATGTAAAAGGGTAGGGTGCTGTAATGGTTATTGAACTTAAAAACGTTTCGGTTCAGTATATTGTCGGGGATTTTAAGAATATAGGACTGAAAGAGTATATTCTACGCAGAATCAAGGGAAATTATGATGTGCAGAACTTTTGGGCGGTAAACGATGTAACATTTTCGCTTGAAAAGGGTGATATGCTTGGAATTATTGGCAGCAACGGTGCGGGAAAAACTACTCTACTCAAGGTTATAACCCAGATAATGTGGCCGACTAAAGGGACTGTTAAGGTGAATGGTAATATTGCGGCGCTTCTTGCGTTAGGCTCGGGATTTGACGGCGATCTTACTGTAAGAGCAAACACTTTTTTACGGGGGGCTATGTTGGGATATACAAGGGATTTCATGACGGCGAAATATGATGAAATCATTGAGTTTGCTGAGCTTGAAGAATTTCAGGATAGACCGTTCAGACAGCTTTCGTCCGGCATGAGAGCAAGACTGGCTTTTTCAATTGCAAGTTTGGTTCAGCCCGATATTTTGATATTAGACGAAGTATTGGCGGTAGGTGACGGAGCGTTCCGTCAAAAGAGCGAAGAGAAAATGCGCGGAATTATTTCTCGCGGCGCGACAACGTTAATGGTTTCTCACTCTATTGGACAGGTGAGGAAAATTTGCAACAAGGTTTTATGGTTGGATAAGGGTAAGGTGGTAAAATTTGGAGATAACACTCAGGATATCTGTGACAAATATGAGGCATTTTTGAGGGGAAAAAATTGAAACTACAAGAGTTTTAACCTTCATTTATGGACATTATTTAAAATATTAAATCCAATAATTGGGAGGAATGCTAAATGAGTAAGAAAAAAACTAGGGTTACGGTAATTGGCAACTACCTTGAACCGTTGGAACGTCCACTAAGAGGAAAAGGTGTATTTTGTGATGTTATTATAAACGGCTGCAGTCCATTGGCTATGACAGGTGATATTGACGAAACCAAGTTAAAATACTGCGATATTCAAGATATTTCTATGCCTTGTTTGCTTAACATTAGGAAAAACTTGATCCAGATGTTGTCACGCGATCCTAAGAATTTTTGCCAGAATTATAACGTGCAACCTTACGCAAAAGAAGTCAGGTATCAAAATGATTCGGAATATATTGTAATTATGAATACTAGCGTTGGGTATGCTCTGTTTGAGAAAAAAGGGATTGTATATTCCGCTGTATATCCTTCAAATCCCTTTATGTCTGATATTGAATCTGACAAAAGCTTTAAAAAAACGCCTTTTCCTTTTGATGATAGCTTTAACTGGAAATATTACTATAATAATTTCATTGATGCAATTTTGAGGGAATATGACAGTGAACATATTATACTTATAAGAACAAACTCCGCTCAATGGTTTATGGATGGGCAGGAGATACAATGCTTTGATAATCGATCTTCCAAATATCGTAATCGGATAGAGCAGATAGATGAGTATTTTATTGAAAAAACTCATTGTATTTGTATTGATGAGCATTATAATCATATACCCAACAAAAATGAGGCATGCGCTTTTACCTATGCACGAATGACTCCATATGGGTTAAAAAGTATTGAAAAATGTATTGAATCTATAATAAACAAAAAAACAGAATTATTGAGTTCAAGCTATAATATCTATACAAATTCTCTCGCAAGGGTTATTTGGTATAAATTGTCAAGTGATGTTTTGAAAGAGAATTCAAACAATATTGAAATTATTTCCGATAACTGGTTGTCATTTTGGGACATTGACAGAAAGAATCTTGTACGAAGCAATGATTTCTTAGCGAATATCATGAAGCTTAAAAGGTTTCTGGATATTGATAATGGTTATACGCTTTCTGATTATGTTATTGAATTGCTGCCAAATAATGAAACATTACAGAATAACATTGATATGGAATTGGTAAAGTTGTACACAAGGTATATGAAGCTGAATATTAATGATATTATTGCGGTTTATATGATTTATTCACAGTACGAAAACAAAGTGGACTTTAAGGAGATAGCGGATAACATAGTTAACAACTCAGATTGTTTGCCTGTTATATCCGCAAGATGTTTCGTAAAAGAAAACATTGACTTTTTAAAGGATTATTCCCATATTCAATTTGAACTAAAAGAAAAATTTGAGTCCGATGTAGTTTATGTTCGTCTTGAAAACGACGTTTATATCATCATAAATCCATGCTCAGAAAATCCTCTGCAAAAAGTTGACATCAATATCAATAATACTGTTGATCATATGAAGATTATTAATAGCGGATATGTTTGTCCGATTGAGTGCGCGGACGCTTTGTGTTCGAGCTATGCCTTTTATATTGAAAGGGCAAAGCGTTCCGATGGAAATAAACCTGTAAAGATAATCTTTGATAGAGCGGAAGATTTTTATGTTACTTTGAATTATATTGATTATCGGGATATTCTTGAAAACGAAAAATTTGTTATTTCCACAGCAAAAAGAGAGTTTGATACATCGCGGTATAGTTCCATATGTGATTTAAGTTTTTTGTTTAAGAAAAATGTTAGAATCTGCGTGATTCGTTCGGGATTAGCTGATCAAATTAATTACTACGTTTTTTCAAAAAAATTAGAGGAGATGGAAAGTTCGCCTCTAAGCCATAAAATTGATATTTATTATGATGACACTTTTTATTTATTTAACAACGCATTTAATGGACTTGAAATTCAAAAAGTTGTGGATCAGAATTTAGACAATAGATTGATGACGAATTTGATATCACCAAAATTGCTTAATCAAATTAACAGCAAAATGTTGCTTGCAGACATATTGTATAAAAATGGTTGTGATAATCTTGGCGCCATTGCTTGTGACCAGGCGCGACACAAAGCATTGAAATACTGCAATAATATATTTCTACCGTTTAAACCTTCAAAAGCCAAAAAATTTTGGAAACACAAGTTTGATTTTTCGCCTTTGTACTACTATTGCTTTATTAGACCAGAAATGATATCTAGTGACATCGACTTGGAAAAATATATACATTTTCCGGATTTTGAAGATGAAATAAACTGCCATGTTGCTGAAAAAATGTTAACATGTGACGCTGTTGCTTTACATGTAAGACTGGGTGATCGTGCGGGAACTAAATTTGTTGGAGATAAACAATTTTATGTTGATTCTATTCAAAATATTCTTGAACTTCCCAACTACAAAAATAAGAAATACTTCATTTTTTCTGACGATATCCCTTGGGTAAAAGGACATCCTGATGAAGTGGGTCTTGACTTGGTGGGAGATTCTGAAATAATTTATATTGATCACAACAAAGGCGAAGAAAGTTACCGTGACATGCAGCTCATTAGCCTTGCTAAAGTTATTATTGTTACAGGCGGTGGATTTTCACGCACAGCGGCATTATTAAGTAAGAGATGTGAATTTTTTTATTTGTATAATGTCGATGAAGAAACAAGAGAATCCTTTGCTAAATTAGGTAATAAAAACAGGGCGCGCCATTCAAATTAGTTGAAAGTTGAGGAAGGAAAGGTAAAACCAATGAAAACAGCACTTATAACAGGAATAACGGGACAAGACGGTTCATATCTGGCGGAGTTTCTGCTTGAAAAGGGCTATGATGTACATGGAATTGTGCGCCGCAGTTCAGTTGACAGAAAAGAGCGTATTGAGGACATTGAGGACAATCCTAACTTTCATTTGCACTACGGTGACATGACTGACTCAATAAGCCTTGTGAAAATCGTTTCGGCAGTTAAGCCCGATGAAATATATAATCTTGCGGCGCAGAGTCATGTTAAGGTGAGCTTTGAGGTTCCCGAATATACCGCAGACGCAGACGCGGTAGGAACCCTCCGTCTGCTGGAGGCAATACGCATGGCGGGACTGGAGAAAACCTGCCGCTTCTATCAGGCTTCTACCTCGGAGCTTTTTGGAAAGGTTCAGGAGATACCCCAGAGTGAGACTACGCCGTTTTATCCTTACTCGCCCTATGCTGCAGCTAAACAGTACGCATTTTGGATAGTCCGCAATTACCGTGAGGCGTATGGGATTTTTGCAGCTAATGGAATATTGTTCAACCATGAATCCGAGCGCAGAGGCGAGACGTTTGTAACCAGGAAAATAACACTTGCTGCGGCAAACATCGCTGCTGGCAAGCAGGACAAGCTATACCTTGGAAATCTTGATTCACTCCGTGATTGGGGCTACGCGAAAGATTATGTTGAATGTATGTGGCTCATTTTACAGCACGATGTTCCAGATGATTTTGTTATCGCCACAGGCGAGCAGCATTCGGTGCGCGAGTTCTGCACGCTGTCTTTTAAATATGCGGGAATAGAGCTTGAATGGCATGGCAAAGGTGTTGACGAAAAGGGGATAGACAAGAAAACCGGCAAGGTTCTCGTTGAGGTATCGCCGGAGTTTTTCCGCCCGACTGACGTTGTAACGCTTCTGGGCAATCCCGCTAAGGCAAAATCAACTTTGGGATGGAATCCTACCAAAATCTCTTTCAAGGAACTGGTAAGGCTGATGACTGAAAACGATTTGCGCAAGACAACAAATTAAAAAATAGCGAGGGTGTTATGGAACAGAATTCAAAGATATATGTTGCGGGTCATAACGGAATGGTGGGCTCGGCGATAGTTCGTGAGCTAAAAAAGCAGGGTTATAAAAATATTATAACGCGCACACATAAAGAACTGGATTTATGCCGTCAGAATGAGGTGGAAGACTTCTTCGCGTCTGAAAAACCCGAGTATGTATTTCTGGCTGCGGCAAAAGTAGGCGGAATTATTGCCAACCAGAACGCTTTGGCAGATTTCATGTATGATAACGTGAT
>CAMWLH010000006.1 GCA_947175045.1 uncultured Clostridia bacterium
TTGCGTTCATCAGAGAGAACTTCACGCTATTAGCGATCATCATAATTCTCCTGATGGCGGGTATATATGTGATCTCCAGCGTTCGCGGACGTCAGCGCGCGAAGAAGAGAGCCGCTGCCGACAAGCTTCTGAGAGAACAGCAGAAAAAGGAGGAGTAAGCCATGAGATTCGATTTGGATTTACCGGCTTGGAAATGGCCGTTCTACGTCATGCGTCATCCTTTTGAAGGCTTTGAAGACCTCAGATGGAAGAAAGCATATAATATGAAGGTCGCGATGGTCATCGTAGCGCTGTTCTTTATCGTCAGCGTCTGCGAACAGCTTATGACAGGCTTCCTTTTCGACTTTTCGGACGTTAAGATATTCAACGTAGTACCTATTGTAATTCAGACGATAGTCCTGTTCTTTACATGGGTAGTGGGCAACTGGGCGCTCTGCACGCTGTTTGACGGCGAGGGCACAATGAAGAACATCTGCGTTAACACCGCTTATGCTCTCGTCCCGTTCATCATAGGAAAGGTCATCAACATTATCCTTTCCAACTGCCTGCTCAGAACCGAGTCTGCCTTTATCACATTCGTGTCCTACCTTACGATCCTGTGGACGGTAATACTGCTGATCTCAGGCATGAGGACGGTACACCAGTATTCAATCCCCAAAACCCTGCTCTTTATGATAATAACCGTTTTCGCGATGGTCATCATCATAATCTTGCTGGTATTGTTGGTTTCGCTTTTCCAGCAGGTATATGTTTTCGTATACTCTATCTATACGGAGCTGCTTTACAGATTCTCCAACCTGGAGCCGACAACGCTCATACTTATCTTCATAGGCGTTATCGCGCTGCTTGTGGCGATAGTAGTAACGGCATACACGCTCTTTGAAAAGCATCAGCTCAAGAAAGAGATGGCAAAGCTCAGAACCAAATGATCCGCTGCCCCCGACAAACTCGGGGAGATACGCGAACAAAAATAACTACTGGCATTGAATATTGAAAATGGTGGTGTAAAAATGCTTAAATTTCGCAAGAAAATACTTGCCGCGGCGCTCTGCGCAGCAATGGCGCTGACGGCAAGCCAAAGCGTTGCATGGTCAGAGACCGCTGAAACTGCCGATCCTGTGGATACCTCCGAGGCGCAGACGCCCGAGGAGGCTCCCGCGGAGGAAGAGAGCTCCGAGGAGGAGGCTCCCCCCGCGGACATAACCGAGGAGGAAGCCCTGGCGGCGATGGAGGAGTGCGCGCGTACAAGCAGCCTTGCCCTTTATGTAAATAAGGAAACGGGCGTTTTCGCTGTCGAGAATCTGGCGAACGGCTACTACTGGTGGAGCAATCCCTATAATTCCGACAACGACCCCGTGGTAGGCTCCAACAATACCAAGAAGAACGAGCTGAAATCCTCGCTGGTAATAAACTCGGTAATGGTTACCGATACGGACGCGGCAAATACACTGCTGCGCTCGGCTGCCAACGGCACGACGACGATCGACACAAGCTATGAAAACGGCTTCAAGGCTACGGTCAATTTCAGCCGCGAGGGTATCACGGTTCCTTTCACGGTAACTCTTAACGACGATTACTTTGAGGTTTCCATTCTCGCCGACGAGATATACGAGGTGGAGATAAACGACCCCGCAAGCATCATGGACAGCTCACGCTCTATCGTTGATATCGGACTGTTTCAGGATCTGGGCGCGGGCGGACTGGACGAGGAGGGCTACATAGTTACTCCGGACGGTTCGGGCGCTGTCATCAACTTCAACAACGGAAGAACAGGCGCTTCGGATTACTCGCAGCAGCTTTACGGCAGAGACCTGGCGATAAGCCAGGATATGGCTCCCAAGAAGACCGAGCAGGCTTACCTGCCGATAATGGGTCTTGTCAAGGAGGATAACGCTCTGCTGCTGGTAGCGACCGAGGGTTCGGCTTACGCTACCGCAAAGGCGAGCATCGCGCGCGGTCCGAGAGCTACCGGCTATAACTCCGCGTGGTTCAACTTTGCGCTGCGTTCTACCGATAGCTACTTTATGGGCGGCAGCAACGCTTCGGCGCTGAAGGCTTACCAGCAGAACAAGGTTCCCGAGCCCCGCATGACGGTAAGATATTACCCCATCGCCAAGGAGGACGTGAGCTATGTGGATATCGCCCTGAGATACCAGAAGTATCTTGTGGACGAAAAGGGGCTGACCAAAAAGACTACCGCGGACGACTCGCACTTCTACCTCGATCTCTTCGGAGGGACGGTAAAGGAGCGCTCGGTAGCGGGATTCCCCATCAAGCTCCAGACGACCGCGACTACCTACGAGCAGGCTGAGGAAATAGTACGCGCACTGAATGAGCGCGGCGTAGCCGATATGGTAGTTACCTATGAGGATTTCAACACTGCGGGCATGACCAGCAGGATATCCAACTCGGTCGATTACGCAAGCTCCCTCGGCGGTAAGGATAAGTTTGAAAATCTGAAAAAATACCTTGAGAGCATAGGCGCGGTTTTCGCCCCCAGCGTTGACTTGATGAACTACGAGAGAAGCGGCAACGGCTATTCCAAGACGGGAGCTTCGGTAATCGGCGTTACAAAGGCATACGCTACGCAGGGCGTTTACGAGAAGGCCTTCGGCACTCCACATGACACAAGAAGCAGTTGGTATATACTCACTCCCGCTTACTACGAGAAGGTTTACGGCGAGGTCATTTCCGGCTACGGAAAGGGTGGTCTGAGCGCTATCTCGGTGGCGGATGGTACGAATATGCTTTACAGCGACTTTACCGCCAACGCCAACAGAAACACCTCCAGACAGCAGGCGGTGGAGAACCTCAAGAGCAGCTATCAGATGATAAACAACAGCGGCATGACCTTTGTGGCAAGTGCCTGCAACGATTACGCGCTGCCCTACGTGGATATGATAAGAGACGTTCCGCTTTACAGCAGCAACTTTGACGTGTACGACTACGATATCCCGCTTTACGAGATGGTAATTCACGGATATATCCCCTACACTACCAAGGCTAAGAACGCAAGCTCCAGCGCAGACGAGCTGTTCCTGCTCTCCGTTGCGACGGGTACACCCGTTCATTACGAGGTAATGTATGAGAACCCCAACACGTTCACCGACAGCTCATACGACACGCTGTTCTACACGCACTATGAGGGCTGGCTGGATATAGCGGCTGCGGAGTACAAGGTTTGCAAGGATATCGTTTCGGGAGTTTCCGAGGCGACGATAACGAATTTCGAGCGCGTTTCGGAAGACGTGGTAAGAACCACATTCAGCAACGGCACGGTTATCGAGGCTGACCTTGACAGACTGACAATCTCGGTCAACGGTACCGAAAGAGATCTCACTGAATTTGGATGGAAAGGAGCGAACTATTGATGAGTGACGAAAAGAATCTCGGAAAGACCGAGGAAGTCGCTGCTGAAACAATAGCGGCTCCAACCGAGTCGGTAAAGACCGAGGAGACTGTACGGGAGGAAGCTCCCAAGGCAGCTCCGAGGGTGTCCGCGCATAATACGGCGGCTGCCGCGGCGTATAACGCCTCCAACGAAGAGGTAGACATACGCAGAAAAGGCGGCGAAAAGGTACAGGTCAAAATCAAGACAAACAAGATACCCTATGAAAAGAAGAAGAATCTTTACGGCTACGGCTTCATAGCATTGTGGGCTGTCGGCACGATCTGGCTGTTCATAATACCCGTTATCAAGTCCCTTTGGTACTCTCTTTGCGACACCTGGCTGCTGGATAAGTCAGAGGCACTGTTGAGAGGTATGACAAGCGCGGGTATCTATACCGAGTGGAACAACTTCTACAACTTCAGAAGAGCTTTCACCATAGATACCAACTTCACGCCGCTGCTGACCGGTTCACTGGCGGAGATACTGCCGCAGGCGGTAGTAATTCTGATATTCTCGCTGTTTATAGCGGTTATTCTGAATCAGAAGTTCAGAGGAAGGACTCTTGCAAGAGCGATCTTCTTCCTGCCGGTTCTTATCGCAACGGGTCCCGTTATCTCCGTCATCAACGGTGATATGGCGTCCCAGGGCGTTTCCGACGCGGCGCAGTTCAGCTCGCTGTTCAAAACCGACCTTGTTTCGGAGCTGATGGAGTTTATAGGAATATACAACATAAATCAGCAATTTACGGAATTTATTGAGAACATAACCTCCAACGTTCTTAACCTTGTATGGAACTCGGGTATCCAGATACTGATATTCCTGTCCGCGCTGCAAAATATCCCGCCGTCCGCAAAGGAAGCGGCCAATATGGAGGGCGCGACCGCATGGGAGTTCTTCTGGAAGATCACTTTCCCGATCATCAGCCCGATGATACTTGCAAACCTGGTTTACACCATTATAGACGCCTTCGTTTCAACCGACAACGAGGTCATGAGATACGTTCTCGCTCAGTCGACAAACTGGGAACACGGCTATGCGGCGGCGCTGGCATGGATATACTTTGCGATCATCGGCGCGATACTGGGCATTGTCTGCCTGATAATAAACAGATTTGTTTATTACGAGAATGAATAAGGAGGTTAGAGAAGTGACAGATAACAATTTGAACAATGTTGCTAATCAGCCTGCTGAAAACGTAACAGAGAATATTGCGGAGACCATTGCCGATATCAACGCGGGAGCAGCCGTGGCTGCTCCGACAAGCGGCGGCAAGCCCAAGAAGAAAAAGTCCGACTATCGCGTGACGAATTTCGAGATAATCCGCAATTACAGACATTACACGACCAAGGAGAGAAAGCACTACAAGTACATCTTCTGGCGCAGAATAGGCAGCTATGTGTGGCCGTTCTTCCGTTTTGTTATTATCTTCGGTCTGTCGTTCGTAATTCTGTATCCTATACTGTATATGCTCTCAACGTCCCTGCGTCCGCAGGTTGAGATGAACGACCCCTCCATCATGTGGATCCCCAAGACGATCCGCTTTGAGAACTTCGTGGAGGTATGGAAGGCTATTGAGTATCCGCAGGCGCTGTGGAACACTCTGGTGCTGAATATCGTTTCGTCGGTATTGCAGGTAGGTACCTGCGCGCTGACGGGCTACGGATTCGCCCGCTTCAAGTTCAAGGGCAAGAGCTTCCTGTTCGCCATCGTTCTGCTTCAGATCATCGTACCCGTTCAGATCATACTGATCCCGCAGTATATGCAGTTCAGATACTTTGATATCTTCGGACTGTTCAACGCGGTATTCGGCGAGACGCTGACCCTCACAAATACGAACTTCGCGATGTATATCCCCGCGCTGTTCTGTAACGGTATAAGAGCGGGTCTGTTCATTTACTTGTTCAGACAGTTCTTCAGAGGGTTGCCCAAGGAGCTGGAGGATGCGGCGTATCTTGACGGCTGCGGTCCGTTCAAGACCTTTATCAGCGTAATGGTTCCCAACGCAGCAAGCTCATTCTTAACGGTATTTATCTTCTCCATCGTATGGTACTGGAATGACTACTATGTAAGCTCGATGTACTTCAGCAACGCCAATACGATCTCAATGAAGATAGAAAATATCGCGACAACGGTTTCCCTGTATCTGACAGGCGAGGTCGGCAACGCTCTCGACTTTATGGTATGGATGGAGGCAGGCTGTCTGCTGGCGATAGCTCCTATCGTTATAATGTATATCTTCCTGCAAAGATACTTTACGGAAGGTATTGAAAGAGCAGGTCTAGCTAACTGATTTGATTTATGCAGCCCTCGATTTTTCGGGGGCTGTTTCTACGGAGAAATTATGGACAAGAAATTTGTGGAGATATTTTCGGACGGCGCTTGCAGCGGCAACCCGGGACCCGGCGGGTGGGGAGCAATCCTGAGGTGCTGCGGGAAGGAGCGGGAGCTCAGCGGCGGCGAGCCGCACACCACCAACAACCGCATGGAGCTTCTTGGGGTAATAAACGCGCTGGAGGCGCTGAAATACCCTTGCAGGGTGAAGATAACCACCGACAGCAAATATGTTGTGGACGGTATCAGCAAGGGCTGGGCGGCAGGCTGGCGCAAACGCGGGTGGAAGAAGAGCGACGGCAAGCCCGCGCTCAATCCCGATCTTTGGGAAAGGCTGCTTGAGCTGCTGGATCAGCACGACGCGGAATTCTGTTGGATAAAGGGTCACGCGGGGCACGCCGAGAACGAGCGCTGCGACAGGCTTGCGGTAGCTCAAAGAGATCATAACGCAAAATAGAAGAAGCGCGAAGCGGGAAAATTCCGCCTCGCGCTTTTAGTTGTTTTGACTTTCCGCCCTTGAAAAGGCGCAGCCGCAGTAGTTCTGCCGATACAGCCCATATTGCTCTGAAAGCTCCACCGAGCGCTTGAAGCCGTTCCGCTTTTTAAAATCGTTGGGGAGGTGCTTTACGGAGTATATCTCGGAAAGCTCCTCGCCGATGGAATTCAGTTTATCGCAGTTTTTGCGCGGGCTGATGGAAAGCGTAGAGCAGAAATAATCAAACCCATGCTCCGACGCATATTGCGCCGCGCGCTCCAGCCGCAGCCGATAGCATATAAAGCACCTCTCGCCGCCCTCGGGAGCGTTCTCCAGTCCATTGACCGCGTTAAGGAATCGGGTGGGGTCGTACCTGTCGATCACTGCCTTTACGGGATTTTTAACGGGCATTTCACGCACCAGCCGTTCAAGCTCAGCGGAGCGCTTTGCGAACTCCTCCGCGGGTGAGATATTCGGATTGTAGTACAACAGCGTTATGCTGAAAAACTGCGACAGATACTCAATGCAGTAACTGGAGCAGGGCGCACAGCAACTATGCATCAGCAGCGTGGGAGTGCGCTCCAAAGTTTCAAGCAGCTTATCCAGCCGCTTCTGGTAATTGATCTTTTCCATTATTCCCCCAAATAAAAAATCTCGGGCTTATGCCGGGGTCAGCTAGTAGAAAATTATAGCCACAAAAAGACCTCGCATCGGAATTTCAAAAAGAATCAGAATTTTCGTAGAAAATTCCGATCGGTTCCCGCAATCGCTCGGAGTGGAGTTTAGCGAAGCTAAACGTAACGGAGAGTCTTGCGGAAATTTTGAAATTATCTTAGGGCAATACCGCACAAGCTTTGTGCGGTGTTGCCTTAAATCATTTGCTTCTCGTCAACATCTTAATATACAAACTAACCTCGGGCATAAGCCCGAGGTTAAAGTTTCGATTATTCCTCCTCGGGAACAAGCACGGCATAGTTGCCCTCTTCGCGCATATAAACAACGTTCACGCGATTGGTCTCGGAATTCATAAACATGAAGAAGCTATGTCCCAACAGGTTCATCTGCAAAATAGCGTCGTCGACCGTCATCGGAATGAGCTTGAAGTACTTGTAGCGTATAACCTCGTATGCGTCCTCCTCCGGCTCCGCCTCGGGCTCCAGATCCACAAACGCGTCGGCGCGCAGGCGCTTTTCAACCTTGGTTTTCTGCTTTCTTATCTGGCGGATAATGCGGTCAACAGTAACGTCCAGCGCGTCGTTTTTATCCTTTGCGGTCTGCTCCGCGCGGTATATAATTCCGTTATATTTAACGGTAAGCTCCAGGATAATCAAATCGCGGCGCTCCGCCAGCGTTATTCTGGCTTCCGCCTCGTCGGGGAAAAAGCGGTCGAGCTTGGCGCTCAGCTTCTGCTCGGCATAGTCGGTGAATGCCTGGGAAATATTGATTTTCTTGGCGGTAATTGTAACCTTCATAAAATCTTCCTCCAAAAATTTATTTCGGAATAACCTCCGTCGGGAATATACGTATTATCGGATAACCCCTATATCAATTGTAACACATTTTCGGCAATTTTACAAGAGCATTCACAAATAAAACATAAAATTGTTGCACTATGCACAAAAAATATGTATAAATTTAGTTTATTGTAGAGAAAACATAATTGCTCCCCTCAAATCCGCATGAAATAGGGTCAAAGTTAATTTTAGCAAATAATTACATACAATATTTCTCTTTGCTCTTTGTGCAAATTGCCTATTGAAATCGTTTAACCAATAGTGTATTATATAAATATAATCCAAATTTCTCGGTAGGAAGTGAGCTTGTGAATATTACAATTAAAGATGTGGCTAAGGCGGCTAACGTTTCGGTTGCGACAGTATCAAGGGTGCTGAACAAAAAGACTAACGTTTCCGAGGAGGCGGTGCAGGCGGTAAACCGCGCTGTTGAGGAGTTGGGCTACAGTCCCAACTTTCTTGGGCGCGACCTGCGCAAAAGTGAAACGAAGCGCATACTTGCCATAATCGCGTCGACGGAGCAGAGCTTCTATTCCGAGGTGCTGAGGGGTATGCAGGACGCGGCGTATGCCGACGGCTACGATATTCTGATAGCCACCACACGCGACGACCCCGAGCACGAAATGCACCTGCTGGGTATGCTGTTCTCCAAAGCGGTGGACGGTGCGGTGCTGCTCGCGCCGAAGCTGGATAACGCGACGATCTCGGGTCTGGCAAAGAAGTACCACTTGGCGCTGTGCCTGGAGCGCATGGAGGGCTGCGATATCCTTTGCGTGACCATTGACAACGAGCGCGCGGGCTTTGACGCTACGAGCTACCTTTTAGGCAAGGGCTGCAAGCGGATCGGGCTTATCACCACCCACATACGCACCCAGTCATCTATCGACCGTGAGCGCGGGTACAGAAGAGCGTTGGAGACCGCGGGTATTCCCGTGGACGAGGGTCTTATATATTACGGCGATTATGGCGTTGACACCGGCACCAAGGGGTGCGAGCACCTTATGCGGCAGTCCCGCAAGCCTGACGCGATCTTCTCCATTTCCGACACGATCGCCATCGGAGCGATGACCTACGCCATACAGAACGACATCAAGGTGGGCAAAGATATGCTGTTCTTCGGTTTTGACAATATCGCCTATTCGCATATGTTCATACCGCGCCTTTCCACAGTCGAGCAGCCCTGTTATCTTCAGGGAAAGACTGTCGTTGAAAAGCTGATCGGGAATATCAAGAACGGTCTGCCCGACGCTGCTACATATATGCTGCCCCATTCGCTTATTCTGAGGGATTCCACAGGGGATTAAAAGAAGGAGATCGTATGGAGTTGGCGTTATTTATTGATTGGGTTGAAAAGCACGGTTGGAAAAGTCAGCCGCCTAAAGGCGCTCTTTTAGCGGAGCACCCGATACTCAGCAAATATGCTCTCCCTGCGGAGCTGTTGGAATTCTGGGGCAGCTTTTCCCGCCTGGAGTCGGCGGACGAGTGTACATGGTTCCTGTTTCCCGATGATTACAAGGAGGTTACCGATCCGAACGAGTTCGCGTGGAATGAGTTCGAGCGGATATCCCTCGAAGCCGCGCTCGATGACGACGGAGCCGCCGCGGTGAGGGAGTGGTGGTCGCGGCATCTGCCGATCTTGATGTCGGTAAAGGGCGGGTATTCGTTCTACGCGATAGATATAAGCACTGAAAAGATCGTTCGCGGTTTTGAGCCGGAGTTTGAAGAGGTCTCAACAGCCGCCGAGAGCTTCGCGGATTTTCTGGATAAAATAATTAAAGGGGAGATCGTTCTGTGATCTCCCCTTTATACCCGCTCACTATCGGGCGGACAAAAATAACCCCCGCGGAATTCCACGGGGGTTATTTTGATTATTCAAATCTCTTGTTGTACATATAGCTTTCAACGTCCTTGACGGCAAATAGCGGAATGATACCAAAACAGCTTACCAATGCCAGGATAAATATCACAGCCGCAATTATGTAATTGTAGCCGACCATACCCTCGTTAAGAGCGATAAAGTTGTTTCTCGCGTTGAACACCTCGAATATGCATTCAAAGTCCATAGCAAACACAATGACAAAGAGTGCCAGCGAACCGAACTTGGTAAAGCCGAAGCCGCCCATCATAGACGTAAACAGGAATAACGTGATACCACCATACAGCGTGTAGTACATATAGTCCATAGCGCCCAGGTTTACGCCGCCGTAAAGCAGCCTATCCCACATGGTGACAGCAACTATTGTCAGTATGAAGCAGAGTAGAACCGAACCCGCGGAAATAAGCAGGGAAATCGCCGCTTTTTTGTCGTCGGGAGTGATCTTGGGAATGATCCTCTTGACAACGCCCTTTGCAACAAACGCGGTGAGCGCCAGCGTTCCGACAAGCGCGAGAATAAGGAATATGGTTCTTGTCCACCATCTGGTGTTAAGTCCGTTGGTACCTATCCATGCGATAGCATCCTCGTCGCCGCTGTTTGCAAGCGACTTCATGGGATTATAGGTCTTGGCAATCCACATGATCCTGTTGATAATGCCGATGATGTTTGAAACCGCCGCGGAAAGCCCGAACGAGAAAAAGAAGAAATTGCTCCATTCGCCGCCGCGCACATGGGTCACAGCCGCAATAAGTCCCACAGCGACCAGCAGCATAGGAACAAGCCCCTGCTGAACCTGGGTCTGCTCCAGCCAGCCGAGCGCTATCGACCAGTTGCCGCCGCCGAGAGCGCCCATCGCCTGACCCTCAAAGATCATCGACAGCGTAAGCAGCGCAAACATGATACCGCTTTGGATACCGCGCTTTTTCATAGCCGCGATGTCATCGTTGTTCATAAGCATATCGTCCGCATATTCTACCGAGTTCACATATACGATGTAAGCACACAGCGCGATACAGATGACCGCGTCGGCAATACCGAAAATTCTCATGGAATTTCTGACATTGGTAAAGGGCACCATAAGCGGAGAGATACCGATAAGCGCCTTTGCACCGAAAATACCGATAAGATAGGTCTGGGCAAAAGCATACCCCTTATTGAAGAAAAACGCCAGAAGAATAAGCGCGCCCGTAAAGATAAGATAAATTAAAACGATATTTATGACCGTAGATACGAGCGACAGAATTACCTGGTTATTCGCGACCTCGTCCGCGGAAGCGAAGGTTTTTCCGAAAAATTTAACTATACAGGTTACCCCGCTTGCGTTGTAAGCGTCCGCCTGATCATAAACGGGTTTGATAAACAGCGGATTTATTACCAGGAAATAAGCAACAACAGCCTCAATTAAGCCGAAAATCATCAGTCCCAAGGATATTACCTTGTTGATCGGTGTTTTTCCGCTTGAGGAATCGTTTACAGCAACAGCAGCTGACATATACAGTCCTCCTAATTCCTGCCGCGGGCAAAAGACTTTGCCGAAACGGCATAATATACTACATATAAATTATAACACACATAGGTCATTTTTTCAAGTGAACTCGCACAAAAAACCTTATGCGCTTTTAAACAAAATTTGTGCATTTTTTTTGTGCAATTTTTATTTATGCGCGGGCGGAATGCGGCTAGGGGCTGAACGAGCCTTTTATGTGATCTAAAGCCCGACCGTAAACGTCGTTCCCTGTTTCGTGCTTTCCGCGGAGATCGTCCCGCCGTACAGCTCCACTATCCTTTTTGCCAGCGGCAGTCCCAGTCCGTTTCCCTTGGTGGCGTGGGAGCTGTCCTCCTGATAGAACTTGTCGAAAATATGCGGCAGAGCCTCGGGCGATATCCCGCAGCCGCTGTCCGATACCGTAACGATCACCCCGCCGTTTTCGCGGGTGCAGGAAACCCGTATGCAGCCGCCCTCATCGGTAAATTTTACGGCGTTGTCAAACAGATTATTCCAGACGTGCGCAAGAAGCTGATCGTTCCAGTAAATAGAAATATCGTCCATCTGCTCCATATCTATCTCGATATTCTTTTCCGACCATTGCGGCTCAAGTCTAATCATGCAGTCGCGGAGCTGCTCGTCCAGCGAAAAGCGCTTTTTTTCGGAAACTATGTCGCGGTTTTCAAGGCTGGTGAGCAGCAGGGTATTTGCCGAGAGCGCCGAGAGGTATTCGGTCTCGTCGAGAATTATTTTGGAGAACTCCCGCTGCTGCTCGGGGGTGAGATTACCCTCATAGAGCTGCCGCGCGAAGCCCCGAATCGAAGCGAGAGGGGTCTTGAACTCATGCGAAAAGGAGGATATGAAATCCTTGCGGAAAAGCTCGGTGTTGCGCAGCTCCTTTGCCATTTCGTTGAAGCGGCGTATAAGCGCGGAAAGCTCCTTGATGGTATGGCGCTCGCTCCAGCCCATTTCCACCCGCGCGGTGTAGTCTCCCTCCGAAACGCGCTTGGTAGCCTCGATAAGCTCCGATAAAGGTTTAAGGATTATTCCGCCTATTATAAAGGACAGCAGAAATCCGATGATTATGCTGGACACCACCGAGGCTATGACCTGTATCGTGCTGTTTGTGCCGCCCGTTACCATTCCTATGACGATGGCGGCGGAAAAGGTGAGCACGTCCGCCGCCGAAATGATTATCAGCACCAGTAAAGACAGCTTAAGCCCCAGGCGGTGCTTTGTTTTCTTTCTTTTAAAAAAATTTATCAAGTTCCGTCCTCCCGATCCTCGCGCCGCACCGCCTTATAGCCAAGACCCCTTACGGTCACTATCTCGAAATCATCGTTACCGCGCAGGCGCTCTCTCAGGCGGTTTATGTGAACGTCTACGGTGCGCGCCTCGCTCTCGCTGTCCATGCTCCAGAATTCCTCCATCAGAGCCGCGCGGGTAAAGGTCTTGTTAGAGAATGACAGCAGCTTGAAGAGTATCTGAAATTCCTTTTTGGGGAGAGCGGTCTCGCTGCCGTTCCATTTTACGGTGAAGGAGTCGTACAGGAGCTCCGTGCCGCCTACCGTCAGCTTTTGTTCCTCGCCTATTTTGGCGCGGCGAAGCAGCGCTTTTATCCGCAGGAGCATTTCTATCTCGTCGACGGGTTTGACCATAAAGTCGTCCGTTCCGAGCATAAACGCCTTTCGCAGATCCTCCGCGCTGTCCTTTGCGGTTATTATGAGCACGGGAATGTCGCTGCCACTGTCGCGGACAGTCTTTAAAAAATCATATCCGTCCATTTCGGGCATCATCACGTCCAGGACGATAAGGTCGATATGCGTGGATTCCATCAGCTTCAGTGCCTCCCTGCCGTTGGATGCGGTAAAGGGCACATAGCCGTTTTTTTCGAGGGTGTATTCATAAAGCCGCCGTATATGCGCGTAGTCGTCAACTACAAGAATATTAAACACTTACACACCTCAAATCATAAGCATAATCAGTACGGAGCCGCACAATGCCCGGGGAATCAAAGAGACTTTCAAATACGAGCCGCAAAACGCCCCCGCAGGAATTTTGAAATTCTTTTAAATCATTTACTTCTTGTCAGCATAACTTAACAGAATCAAAGCGCAGGTCAGCCTATTTTCAAAGCTATATATCCTCCCGCCTTTTAAGAGGGACGACGGTTCCGTTGCGTATCTGCCTTATGTAGTCCTCTGGGGAGTTTATCGGCTCGGGGACAAGTATTCCGCCGCCGAAGAGCTTATCGAGATGGTGGGAGTCCGAGCCGCCGGTTTTCGGCAGACCGTACATATCCGCGTAAAGCTCCGCGCGCTGATTGTAGAGTGATGTGGGGCTGTGGCTGGCGTTTATAACCTCGACCGCGTCAATATCGTCGGGGTAAAGGGTTATGTGGTGGATATAGGGATCGCTGCGGAAGGGGTGAGCATGGACTATGAAGCCGCCCGAGCTCCGCACGGTGCGGAAAAGCTCCCGCTCGTCGGAGTGCATAAGGAGCTGCTCGTTATTGAGAAGCCACTGTTTGTCCATGTTGTAGATGAGCAGATCGGCCTGATACGCGCAGAATTCCAACCCGAAAAAGACCTTAAGACCTATTTCGTCACCGACCCTTTTGGCAATCTCGTAGCCGCTGCAAAACAGCTCTATGCGCTCGTTCCAGGGCAGGTCGCGCGGCACGGAGGTGTTGCCGTTGAAAAAGTGGTTGGTAACGAATATCCCGTCGTAGCCCATCTCCTTGTGGGCGTGCGCCATCTTGTCCGCGGGAGCGCCGGAGCAGGCGCTGCCCTCTTTAGTATGCATATGAGTTTCGTACTTGTACATTGTCAAAGAACCTCTTGATATCATTTATGTCAGTCGGCAATATATGCCGTCGGCTTTCAAGTATATTATAGTCCAATTGTATTAAATTGTCAAGAGCGCGGCGCGGGAAAAAAATAGCGGAAAGGACTTGTAATTTGTTCAAAAAGATGGTACAATATAAAATGTACAATTATATAGTCGGTTTGCGGAAAAATAATCGAGAAAAAGCAACGCCCGACAAGAGCGGCGTAAAGCCCACGCAGGGAATTTCAAAAAGGTCGAGTTTGCGAACGCAAACGAAGACCGGTTCCCGCAGTCACTCGCAGGGAACGAACGCAGTGAGTGACCGAGAGTGAGTGCGGGAATTTTGAAATTCTTTTAAATCATTTACTCCTCGTCAACATAAATTAACAGCTTCTTGTCAACATAACTTGACCGCATCACGGCTCGGGTCAACATTATTATATAGCGAGGTTAACATGAACGACCGACTTCCCTTTTTGCGGGACAAATCCAACCGTCTGCCGCTTTCTCCCGGGGTATATCTTATGAAGGACAAGAGCGGGGTAATAATATATGTGGGCAAAGCAAAGGCGCTCAAGAACCGCGTTACGTCTTACTTCCACCATAATTCACAGCACAACGCGAAAACGCTTAAGCTGGTGGATAACATATACGATTTCGATTTTATCTGCACCAAGACGGAGCTGGACGCGCTTGTGCTGGAGTGCAGCCTGATAAAGCTCCACCAGCCCAAGTATAACATATTGTTAAAGGACGACAAGGGGTATAATTATATAAAGGTGTCCCGCGAGCCCTACCCGCGCATTACCTACGCGCTGAACACCAACGATGAGAACGCGGACTATATCGGACCCTACACAAGCGGGTACACGGTAAAGCAGGCGGTGGAGGAGGCAAACACGATCTTTATGCTCCCCACCTGCAAAAAGAGCTTTCCCTCCGCTTTCGGAAAGGAGCGTCCCTGCCTTAACCATCATATAAAAAAATGTATGGGAGTATGCCGCGGAAAGATAACCTCGGAGGAGTACAAAAAGATAATAGACGAGGCTCTGGATCATCTGAAAAACGGCAGCAGGACCTCGGTGGATATGCTTACCGAGGAGATGGAGCAAGCGGCGGAAAATCTGGAGTTTGAAAAGGCTGCGCGGCTGCGCGACAGGATAGCGGCGATAACGCGGCTCGCCCAGTCCCAGAAGATACTTGATTACAAGCAGGAGTACGATATCGTGGGAGTGGCGCAGAATGTAGGTATGGCTAGCTTCGCGGTGATAAAGTATGTCGGCGGCAGGCTGGTGGATAAGGAGAATTTCTTTATCGACGACGAGTACGACCCTCCCGCAATGCGGCGGGACTTCCTGCTGAACTATTACTCTGAGCGTGAGGATATCCCCAAGGAGATATACGTCGACGAGGAATTTGAGGACATGGAGCTTATCACTCAGCTTCTGCGGGAAAAGGCGGGGCACGCGGTGAAATTCGTGATACCTCACCGCGGCGACGGAATGGCGCAGGTCACGCTCGCGAAGCGCAACGCGGGGGAGTATCTGGCGCTAAAGGTTGGGCGCACCGCCGAGGAGATAAGCAAGCTGGAGGACTTGAAAAATCTTCTGGGACTGGAAAAGATACCCTATATAATTGAGAGCTACGACATATCGAATTTCGGAGATACGGGAATGGTGGGCGGTATGATAGTTTACCGCAACGGCAGACCCTTCAAGCCCTCCTACAAGCGTTTCAACATAAAGACCGTTGAGGGGCAGAATGACTACGCGTGTATGCAGGAGGTGCTGCGGCGGCGTATGCAGCGCTATCTTGACGGGGACGAGAGCTTTGCTCCGCTGCCCGACCTGATACTGCTCGACGGCGGAAAGGGTCACATTTCGGCGGTGTCGGAGGTGTTTGACGAGCTTAAAATAGACGTCCCGCTTTTCGGGCTTGTAAAGGACAGCAAGCACCGCACCCGCGCCATAGCAAGGGCAGGCGGGGAGGTATCGGTGAGCGCCAACCGGGGGCTGTTCAATCTGCTGACAAATATACAGGACGAGGTGCACCGCTATTCCATATCGTTCCAGAGGGTAAAGCACAAGCAGAAAACCTATACGCTGGAGCTTACCGAGATAAGCGGCATAGGTAACGCAAAGGCGCAGGCTCTGCTTAAAGCGTTCAAGACAAAGCAGGGAATGAAGCAGGCAACGGTTGAGGAGCTTCGTGCAGCCGCAAAGGTGAGCGAGGAAAAGGCAAAGGAGCTTTACGGCTTTATACAGGAGAGATTTTGATTTTAAGGGGAAAAATATGAGAGTTATTACGGGCAAGGCGCGGGGAAGAAAGCTTGTGACGGTGGAGGGCACGGAGGTAGTCCGCCCGACGTCGGACGGCGTCAAGGAAGCTATTTTCAGCGCGATACAGTTTGAGATAGAGGGCAGACGGGTGCTCGACCTTTTCGCGGGCAGCGGGCAGCTCGGTATAGAAGCGCTCAGCCGCGGCGCGGCGGAATGCTGGTTCGTGGATTCCGCGGCGGTGTCGATAAAGGCGGTGCGGGACAATCTTAAGTCAACGGGGCTTGAGGGCGAAGCCAAAGTGGTGAATATGCCCTTTTCGGCTTTTCTGAAATCCACCGGCGCGGTGTTCGATATAGCGATACTAGACCCGCCCTACAACTACAAGATAATACAAAAGGCTCTGCCCAATCTGATTGAAAAAATGTCAGAGAACGGCGTGATAATATGCGAGCATGAAAAGGAATGCGTTCTGCCGCACAGCGTGGGGAGGTTCGAGTTGGTGAAGCTGCTGCGGCACTCCCGCACGTCGGTGTCAATATACCGACCCGCGGCGGAGGAAAGGAGCGATGCGGAATGAAAACGGCGATATACCCCGGCAGCTTCGACCCCGTTACCAACGGGCACCTCGATATAATAAAGCGGGCGGCAAAGATGTTCGACAAGGTGGTAGTGGTGGTGCTGATAAATCCCCTTAAGGCATACAGCTTTACCATACCCGAGCGCTGCGAGTTTCTTCGGAAAGTAACGGCGGAAATGCCCAATATCGAGATAGACAGTTACGACGGGCTGCTTGCGGACTATTTCAATATAAGGCAGGACATAGATGTTATAGTCAAAGGACTGAGGGCGACCTCGGATTTCGAATATGAGTTCCAGATGGCTCACACCAACAAGGACTTGAACCACCGCGCGGAGACCGTGTTTATTCCCGCCAGCCTTAACACCACATTTGTTTCATCCAGCATGGTAAAGCAGGTGGCTATGTTTGGCGGAGACCTGAAAAATTATGTTCCCGCCTGCATTCACGAGCGGATACGCTCAAAGCTCACCAAAGACTTTGCGGAAGCAAGACGGAAAGCAGCCGCGGCGGCAGCGGACGGTATGACGGCACTTTAAAGAAAGGACAGTAAAATGGATAATTCATATTCTATCGAGGAGCTTATAGGATTTATTGAGGAGATCGTCGGCAATGCGACGCGTGTTCCGTTTAACAAAAAGAGTATGGTGGACGCGGACGGGATAGAGGACATTCTTCAGCAGATGAGATTATCTCTCCCCGGGGAAATAAATCAGGCAAAAAAGGTAGTGCAGGACAAGAACCGCATAATCAGCGACGCCAAGCGCGAGGCGGAGGATATAATCCGCCGCGCTGAGATGCGCAGAAACGAGCTGCTCGACCAGAACGACCTTGTAAAAGAAGCGCAGCGCCGCGCTACCGAGCTTATGAGCGAGGCGCAGGCGCACTCCAACGCGGTGCGCTCCAGTACCAACTCCTACGCTGATAATATGCTCGCCCGGGTCGAGGAGCTTATGACCAAGGACTTGAGCGGTCTGCGAATGCTGCGCAAGAACATAAATTCGGCGGGGAATATCCAGGCGCCGCCCCAACCGCCTACTCCTCCCACCCCTCCGAGCAAAAATTGATAATAAATAGCACCCTGCCGATCACGGGTGCTATTTTCAGCTTGTATTAAAGCTATGGCGACGCAATGTCGGCGCATCGGAATTTCAAAAAGTGTCAGAATTTTCGCAGAAAATTCTGACCGGTTCCCGCA
>CAMWLH010000007.1 GCA_947175045.1 uncultured Clostridia bacterium
TATCACAATTATGTGACTCGCGTATCTGCTGTATCATTCCGAATACCTCCGAAACGGTTTTCTGGAAATCCTCAACAGTCACACCGTTAGGATTAGCGGTTATGTATTTGAAAAGCTCCCTGTTTCCGCGCCCCGAATCCCAATCGGGCTCACAAAGCAGCGTATGTCCGTAATCGAAAATTATCATTTCGGGTTTGGTCATATCTGTCCTCCTATTCCTTGTCCGGCTCGTAGGTGTATGAAAATATCTCGTCAGTGGCGGGCTCCTCATAATCCATATCCCGCTCGGCTTTTATCATCTCGATATAAGCGCTCCATATCGGAATAACTATGCAGACAAGGATCGTGATTACTGCCGCAATTATGACCACAATTACCTTCTGCTTTTTTGTCCAGCGGTGAATGGGCACGGCGTCCTCCTTCACCTCGAACATCCGCCTGTCGCCCGTGTCGGAAGCCTTGATGACATAGGCTTTCAGCTTATCCTCGGCGCGTATCTTTATACATATTTCCTTATAATGCTTGTCAAGAGCCTCCGCAAGCTCCGCAGGCAGCTTTGAAAGCTGCCCGGAAATATACTTCTCGCTCTCCCCCGTCACCTCGGCTATCCGATTCACGTCAAGGTCGTTCTCGTAGTATAGATGGATAATGCCGCGCATTATCTGCGGCTTCATAAGCACTTCCTTAAGAAGGTTCTCCAGCTTCGCGGGCAGCTCAAGACCCGTCAGCGTTACCGCTTCGTCGTTGCTGTCGCTTTCGCGGCACTCAGTCCAGACGTCCGCGGCAATGGGAAAAAGCCCGCCTTCGGCATATTTGCCGCAGTCGAGCGCTGTCTTGGCGAAAATTTTCTTTGCGCTGTCAAAGCTCTTAGTGACTATCAGCGCGAGAGCATAAGTGTCGTCGCCGTAGCTGTCGACAAATTTCCTTATCTCCATATCAAGTATTGTGGTCGCTGACGTGGAACTGCTTCAGATTGCCAATCTTTTTGCTGCGCTCCACCATTACCTTTTCCACGTCCTCAACGGTAACGCCGCGCTCCGCCATCAGCACTATCGTGTGATACAGCAGGTCGTTTATCTCATTGACAAGCTCCTCATTATCGCTGTTTTTGGCGGCGATGACCATCTCGGTGCACTCCTCGCCGCACTTTTTGAGTATCTTGTCCAGCCCCTTTTCAAAAAGGTAGCAGGTATATGAGCCCTCCTGCGGCTCTGCTCTGCGGCTCATGACCACGTCGTACATATCCTTGAATGCGTCCATCAGAAATATCTCCTTAAAATCTCTTCGAAAAACGAAAGATAGCCCTTAGCCGTACCCGAGACCAGACCGCTGCTCGCCTTTATGTCCTCCTCCGTTAGGTCGTAGTAATACTTCCCCGTCGGAATATGAACAGAAAGACAGTCCAGCGGAAAACCCTCGACTTGATCTTCCCACTTTTCATGCGGCTTGTCCACGATATAGAACGGATTACCCGAAAGGCTGTCGTCCATGCTCTCCGCTATCACATTTTCGGACAGCACAAAGCAGACCGCGTTCTTATACCTTGCGGTCAATCTTCCGTATTCAGCGGCAAGCCCGCCGTAATAGGCTGTCATCTCCCTGTCGGAAAGACGTTTGCCGCCGACCGTCCTCACATTCACCCCGGGCTGGAGCTCAGCGGGAAAGCCGTAGTTATCGAAAAACAGCCCCGTATCGCAGGAAAACGCGGGAATATCGTAAAAATGATAGTACGTCAAAGCCTTTATCCGCGCGTTTTCAAGAGGGCTGCTGCCGCTCTCGTCCACACTCGGGACTTCTTTCATATCACTAAGTCCGATAATCTCTATATCCAAAGGCTTAAGTATCTCACGCATTGATTGCAGCTTAGCGCTGTTGCCCGTTCCGTAAAGCAGTCTGACGCTCATAAGACCTCCGTTTGACACCTGCGATAATGTTCATATCTATATTATACCAGTGAACAGAGGTTTTGTCAAGAGCTTTTTAAAATTTTACTTCAACCTGTTGAAAAAACAGGTGCGGTTGCCCGTGTGACACGCCGCGCCGATCTGCTCCACCTTTACCAGAAGCGTGTCATCGTCGCAGTCGCCGTATATCTCAACGACCTTCTGCAAGTGCCCCGAAGTCGCGCCCTTGTTCCAAAGCTCCTGTCTTGAACGGCTCCAGAACCATGTATAGCCCGTTTTCAGCGTTCTACGCAGGCTTTCCTCGTTCATATAGGCGAGCATGAGAACCTCGCCGTTATCCGCGTCCTGTACTATCGCGGGGATAAGCTCCCCTTTTCTGAAATATTTTTTCAGGTCGCTTTCCGCGTTCAATATCCCGCAGATTTTTTCCAGAAGAAACGGCTGGATTTCGGGATAAGTCCACCCCGACAGCTCCGCGGGCGGCTCGTCGAGCAGCTCAATGCGCTCTATCTCCGAAGCGGGAAGCTCTCCAAGCTCCTCAATCTCCGCATAGAACAACATTCCGTTATCGTTCACGCGGTAGGGGCAGAGCTGTCTCAGCGAATATTTTACAGCGCCCGTTTCCTCAAACAGCTCGCGCGCGGCGGTCTGCGCTATGTTCTCGCCCGCTTCGCGGTGTCCGCCCGGAATCTCCAGCGTATCGCGCTCACGGTGCTTTACAAATACCCATTTACCCTTATACCTTGCCGCTATAACGGCATATTTCAGCGTTTCGTCCTTAACGCTTTCGGGAAATTCAACCTTCATTTTTTTCTCCTTTATTTAAGACATTTAGTACTAAGCCGTTCGTCCGCGTATTCGTAAACCGCCTCGGGGTTCGCGCTCAAATTTTGCAGAACGAACTCGCAATACCGTATAAGCTCCAATGTATCTTCATCTGTATCCCCGAGCCTGAGGGCTTCGGTAAAGTGGTAGTGCGCCGTTTCATAATCGGAAACGACGTTTTTCACCGAATGGGGACGGTAAAAATACGAATAGCCTATGCGGAAATTCCACAGACAATCGTTCCGTCCCTCATCTTCGACGGAGCGCAGCACCGCAAGCGCGTCGTTGTGCCGACCATCATTGTTCAGCGCGCGCCCGAGCAGACTTGTCAGCTCGAAATCCCGTTCTCTGCGCGGAATAGCTTCTATCGCTTCGATGATTTTCCGATGCTCATTATCATTATGCCATTTTTGCAGCTGTTCTTTTAAATCCATAAAAAACCATACCTCAATCCCACCAGAAATACCACAGCGAAGACTTTGAAAGTGAATCCGCACGCCTGCCGACCGTCAGATCTCCCTGAAAAATACAGTCGCTGCAAAACGCCATGTGCTCCAACGCCAGTCTGAATGCCTTTTTTCTGTCAATGACGGGAGGTGCGGTAAACTCCAGTACACTGTGCGATATCGTCGCGGGAACAGCGCCGTGACGCTCATACCAATATTTCCCGACCGCCATCATGATATCGGGAGTCGGGCACTCATTCCAGCCGCCGAAGGGCAGCCACGCGAAAACCTCCCACGGATTTTTTGCAGGAATTTTCACCAGAATGCACTCTTTAACGGGGCGGGTATCGTTTTTGAAATCAAATCCGAGAAATCCCACCAATCTGTCATTGACATTGAACTCGTTGTTAATATACTCTCCCAACACATCTGCGGCAAATTTGTCGCACATGTTGTTCTTATATTCCGCAACGATATCCGCAAGCCATTTGCCGCCGTCCGCAAGCGGCTCGGAAAGCAGATTTTCACGATATGCGCGTAGCTCATCGGCAGTGCTGCCGTATTCCTCGATACATTCCAGAAGCACATCGCTTACCGATACTATAACAGGTACATAAGCACCGCCGCTCTTTTCGCGGACTTCCTTGTATGCGGCGATAACCGCGCTCTCGCTGCTCCCGGCCGGAAAATGCTCACAGGGGCAGCCCAGATATTTAATTAACGTTTGAGCTGATTTGCTTGGAGCGCTTGGCACAGCGGGCTTATTTATTTGTGATTTTTCTAAAGGCATAAGACCTCCTATATTTTTACAAGCTCCTCAATCCCACCAGAAATACCACACAGAGGACTTGGTGAGCGAATCCGCCAGACAGCCTATTGTATCTACTCCCTGAAAAACAATATCGGAGCAGAACGCAAACTGCTCCAGCGCTAACCCCAGCGCCGCGCTTTTGTCGCGTATCGGGTGAGCTGAGAACTCCAGCACATCGCGGGTCATCACGGCGGGAACAGCTCCGTATTTCTCATACCAATACATTCCTATCCACAGCATTTCCTCGGGAGCGGGGCACTCGTTCCAGCCGCCGAAGGGAAACCACGCGAATATCTCCCACGGATTTTTCACGGGTATCTTCGCAAGAACGCACTCCCAGCTTTTGCGCGTTCCGAAATTCACAAAGCCCGAAAGCGCGGTCATAGGCTGACCGTTTTCTATTTCTCCCACCACGTCATTCCAGTCCTCGCCATAGTCCTCCTTATAGCTTGAAAGAACCTTTTCAAACCACTCCCGTGCGTCTATGGGCGGTGCGGCGAAAACCTGCTTCTGCAAATCCGCCGAGCTTTGACCCTCGTCAAAATCCATATACTCCTCGATAACAAAAATTATGGGAGTATAGCCGCCTATCTCCCGCTTCGCGAAAGCGTCGTCGTAATCGTTGGTCACCGCCGAAACGCTGCTGCCCGCGGGAAAATACTCACAGGGGCAGTCAAGGTACTTCATAACGCTTTGCGCGTTATGGCTCGGTTTTTTGAATAATTTATCCATCGTTTCCCCCCCTTAATTTAAGCACGGTCAGCTTCTTACGGAGATATCGTGCTCCTTTAAATACCGCTTTACCTCTCCGACCGTAAGCTCCCCGAAGTGAAACAGGGAAGCCGCAAGAGCCGCGGAAGCATTTGTCCGCTCAAACACCTCGGAAAAGTGGTTTATAGCGCCGCAGCCGCCGCTGGCTATTACGGGGATATTCACCCGCTCGCAGACGAAATTCAGCATTTCCGTATCGAAGCCGCCGCGCACTCCGTCGGTGTCAATGGAATTAAGGCATATCTCGCCCGCGCCGCGTTCTTCTATCTCCTTTACCCAGTCGCCGAGATCAAGGTTCATATCAACGCGTCCTCCGTTTATATAAACGGTATAGCCGCCCTTACCGTCGCGTTTCGCGTCAATACCCACCACCACGCACTGGCTGCCGAATATCTCCGCAGCGTCGCTTATCAGCTTGGGGTTCTTAACCGCCTGCGAGTTCACCGAAACCTTGTCCGCGCCCGCGCGCAGGGTATCGCGGAAGTCCTCGACAGAGGATATTCCCCCGCCTACGCACAGCGGTACAAAAACCCGCTCCGCTGTACGCTTTACTACGTCCAGCATTACCCCGCGCCCCTCGTAAGACGCGATGATATCGTAAAACACTATCTCGTCCGCTCCCTGCCTGTTGTACTCCACGGCAAGCTCCACGGGGTCGCCGACGTCCTTTATTCCCTCAAAATTTACTCCCTTTACCACCTTGCCGCTGCGCACGTCAAGGCAGGGGATAATTCTTTTAGCAAGCATATTTTCTCCTTTACAAATCAAGATTTTTATACGGCACAGCAGCGATAAAATCCACGGGAGCGCTCGCGGGATTTTCCTTCGGCTCGTACTCATAATCGTAAACAAGTATCACGGCGTTATAAACGCGATCTAATACGATATTTTCCACATCAAAGGTATCGCCGTAGGAAAACGGAGATACCAGCTCCGCTATATCCGAGGACGAACCAACGACCGCTCTCTCCCAGAAATCGGGGTCGAACGCCCATATCATGCCGCCGAAAAAGTCCTTTGAGAACTGCGACGGACGTTCGATACTGCTCCCGTCCTCCTCATCATACTCGACGCAGTCCTCCGCCGCGTATTCCATAAGCGCGCTGTCGTCGGGGAAATTCCCCAGCCAGATAGATACATATCCCTCACGTTCCATGATTTTCCTCCCAAATTATCCTATTACTCTCATAACCTCGTTATACTTATCGGAATACAGCCGTTTGCTTTCCTCGGAGAGCTTGTTGAAGCTGCGCTCCAGCTTGCTGCGCACAAATTCAACACCCTCGGCTATACCCATATTTCTCCTTACATACGCGAGATAAAACAAAGACGGCACCGAATCAAAATGCGATACGGAGTCCGCGTCGGCAGCACATATTTCTTCAATACTAAGCTTTTCGCAGGGCTTGCTTCCGCGGTGATTCAAAATGCAGCTTTTAACAAGCTCCGTCTTGTTATAGCCAAAGCTGCCGAGAATTTCCTCCGCGATACGAGTACCGTGGATATGGTGCTCTTCATACAGAGA
Source organism: uncultured Clostridia bacterium (assembly GCA_947175045.1). GTDB lineage: Bacteria > Bacillota > Clostridia > Oscillospirales > Ruminococcaceae > CAG-115. Next base: position 6,283 of record CAMWLH010000007.1, read on the forward strand.
ATAATTGGTAACGGAGGCGATATCGTGCAGCCACGCGGCGATAGTCACGACCTCAACGTCCGCGCCGTACCTTTCGGCAAGAAAAACCGCGTTTTCAACTACTGCCAGAATATGATAATAACAGCCCATGCCAAAGAAATTGCTCTCGCTTTCGCATCGCCGCCTGACTTCACTCCGAACGAACTCAATTATATCTTCGCGCATTTTAATCACCTTGGTTTGCGTACCTTACAGCCTCTGCAAGGTCAAGATTTCCCGAATAGATGCTTTTGCCGCAGATAGTGCCGTACAAGCCCATTTCCTTGCAGATGATTATATCCTCCATCGTGCGGACGCCGCCGCTGGCTATTATATCGCACCGACCCTCTGTGCCGTCGTGAAGCGCCCTCAGTTGTTGCGCGTTTACTCCCGAAAGCGTGCCGTCCTTTGAAATATCGGTGAAGATAAAATATTTAACGCCGCAGGAGATCATTTTGTTGGCGAGGTCAATATAATTCACGTCCGAGGCTTCGAGCCAGCCCTCCGCCGCGACCATTCCGTTCAGAGCGTCTATACCGACGGCGATTTTCTCCGAGCCGAATTTCTCCACCGATTCCCTAACCAACCGCGGATTTTTTAGAGCGGCAGAGCCTAAAATCACGCGCGAAATACCCATTTTAAGGTACTCAGCCACGGTTTCGATATTGCGTATGCCGCCGCCGACCTCGACCTTTAAATCGGTTTTTTCCGCGACGTCGGCGTAAATTTTCGCATTTACGGGTCTGCCCGCCTTTGCTCCGTCGAGGTCTACCATATGTATCCACTCCGCGCCAGCGCGTTCAAACGACAGTGCGGTTTCAAGATAATCGTCCGCGACCTTTTCCGCCGTCGCGTAGTCGCCCTTGAAAAGACGAACGCAGTTTCCGTCCTTAATATCTATTGCGGGTAAAATTACCATTTTATTCTCCTTTTGTCATGCAATGCCCCATTTTGCGGCAATACTTATTCAACAGATAAATTATGTAGTCGTCCCGGATAAACATTCCCACGCCGTCCTTTACTCCGCAGGTCTTTACCAGATGGCTCAGCGGAACGTCACGGAATACTCCCTCGGCATAGCCCAGATTTCCGCGGTAGTTTTCGATAACGGTCTCCGCACCGTCGCTTTTAAGATTACCCAGACACCAATATTTTGAGGGAGCTGTTATGTTGGGGTAAACATAAAAATCCCTGTCCACATAAAATACGGGGGAATCGCTGACTATATCCCTAACGGAATTATCGTTGAGCATTGTCTTATAAAGCTTGTGCTCAGGTTCGCCGAAAACCTCGTAGATATTTCTTTTGCCGAAATGCTTTACGGTCATTTCCGCAAGGCGCTTCGGTATGCGCTCCGTCATCTGCGGAGTTACGCGGCGGTCGTAGAACTGCTCGTTTTCGCCGTCGCAGCTCCCCGCGTGGATAAAAAACGAGAACTCGCCGCCGATATCGCGGCAGCGCTTTTCAAGCTCCAGCCCGTCAAGCAGACGCTCCATATAATTCAGATGGCTCACGTTCCGCTCGTTGAGGAACATCTGTATTCTCGGGCAGATACCGTTTTCGAGCAGCACGTCTATAGACTTCATTATTTCCTTGTACGCTCCGCGCCTGCCGACAAAATAGTCGGTCATGCTCTCGTCGCCGAACAGCGTGAGCTGCGCGTATTTCATACCCAGACCCGCAAGCCACTTCACGTATTCCGCGTCGCGGGCGAGCCGCCAGAAGCTCACCAGCTCGAAATGCGGCTTGTGCTCGTCGGAAAGCTGCTCGCACAGCTCCCACATCTCTTTGTAATTATCGCCGTAGTCGGGCTCGCGAAACCAATCGTACACCTCCAGTTTTCTTGTGTACGGGCGGAACTGCTCCGCGGTATACCGCAGATCGTCCGCGTTCAGGCTGCCGTTGGGAGTAGCGCCCAGCCAGCAGTGCTTACATCTGTTTGGACAGCCGCGCATATCAAGGCAGACCGTTATTTTCTTGAATTTCATTTTATACCTCCGAAAAGCGGCGCAGTATATTCAGCCCCGTTTCACCGCTTTTTTCGGGGTGGAACTGCGCGCCGAACACGTTCCCCTCAAACACCAGCGCGGGGACTTTCATTCCGTAATCGCAGTATGCCGCCACGTTCTCACTCGGGCATTCCGCCGCGTAGGAGTGTACGAAATACACATACTCCCCCTCCGCGCATTTGTCCAGAAGCGTGCACTTTTCGTTGAAATCCAGCGAGTTCCAACCGATATGCGGTATCGGCAGACCCTCGGGCTGCATGAGCCTTACGCTGCCCTTTATCAGCCCCAGCCCGTCCGTTTCGCCGAACTCATAGCCCTTTTCAAACAGCATCTGCATACCAAGACAGATACCCAGCAGCGGCTTTTTCAGCGCCTCCCGCTTTATCACCTCTATAAGACCCGTTTCCCCGAGCATACGCATAGCGTCGGGGAACGCGCCCACTCCCGGGAGTATCAGTCTGTCGGCGGAGATAAGATACTCCGCGCTGTTTGTTATCTTGTTTTCAAGCCCGAGAAAATCCAGCGCGTTCTTTACGCTGAACAGATTTCCCGCGCCGTAATCAATTATCGCTATCATATTTTTATCCTTTCGGCAGGTTGAAATTTATGATTTCTACATATCAAATTCCAAAAGTGTTTTTTCCAAAGATTGAACATAGGCGAGCGGCATTTCAAACAGTTCTGCAACTTCTTCCGCGGTCTTGCCAACTCGTAAGGCAGACACGGCAATGGCTTCGTGTCTGTCAGCTTTATAAACACTTTCGGGAACTTTCGGATAGCTTTCTATCATGTCCTCTATCCATTTTTTATATGCTTCAAGGCTGTTATCCGAATGCTCGTACCAACGATAAAAGCCAGCATTACAGCTTTTATCAATTTCATACAAGCCTTCGTATCCATAGTGCTCTATCATAAATTCCCACCCCGTTTTTGTAATATGAATACCATAGCCACAGTATATATTGCAAATCATTCTGATAATTTCAGGATCTATAATATCGCTTTTTGTATATTCCACTATATTGGATAGATTTATATCCATAAGGGAATGGCATTCTCTACGATATGCCAACACAACACTCACCTCCACAATTTCCTACTTACTGCGATTTGCTTAAAGAGAACCCTTAGTGGACAGCGCGCCGCCGTCCGAATTGAGCCTTACAGCCTGTTTGAGAGCGTGCGCGAGCGCCTTGAACAGCGCCTCGATGATATGATGGTCGTTGCCGCCGTACTCGCAGCGTAGGTGCAGGGTAATTCCCGCGTTAAAGGCAAAGGCGCGCATAAATTCCTCGGTGAGGCAGGTATCGAACTCCCCTACCCTCTCATTGGTAAACCTTGCGCTGAACACAAGATAGGGGCGGGAGCTAATATCCAGCGCGCAGAATCCCAGAGCCTCGTCCATTGGTATATAGGCGCTGCCGTAGCGCATTATTCCCGCCTTGTCGCCGAGCGCCCGAGCGAATGCCGCTCCAAGCGTTATCCCCACGTCCTCGGCGGTGTGGTGACCGTCCACGTTCAAATCGCCCGCCGCTCTGACGGTCAGCCCGAACCCGCCGTGTACCGCCAGCGCCGTCAGCATATGGTCGAAAAAGCCTATTCCCGTTTCAATATTCACCTCTCCGCCGTCTAAATTCAGCTTGACGGAGATGTCCGTTTCCTTGGTTTTCCTGTTTATTTCGGCTGTTCTCATAGCTTTCCTCCCTCAAAATTTTCGCTTATGTATTTAAAGTAATCCTTTCTGCGTATAAGCTCCCTGTTATCCTTAAACCACTCGTAAGACTTAATCAAGCCCTCTTCAAGCGGTTTGGTATCGGGCATAAGCCTGCCCTGCTCCGTTACGTCAAGACAGTAGCCGTAATCGCGGAAACAAAAATAATTCCACACGTCATGTCCCTTTATATAGCGTATCTCGGGCGATCCTCCGAGAACCCGATAGCACATTCTCACCCACTGCTCAACGGTCACGGTCTCGCTGTTGCCGACGTTGAATATTTTCCGCGCGGGAGCCTTCCCGACAAGTACTTCAACAAATCTGCACAAATCTTCAATGTAAAAAAACTGGAGCGGCATTTTCCCGTCCCCGGGGACATAGAACGGCAGCTCCCGCTCCGCGCATTCAAACACAAACGCCTCGCGGTAAAGGTTGTTCATTGGACCGTAAAGGTAGGGCGGTCTTATGATATAGCAGTTCGGAGCTCTTTGCATAAGATACCGCTCGGCGGCGAGCTTGTTCAGACCGTAATCTCCCCAAAACTTATTTATGCCGCACTCCTGCTCCTCGTTGAAAGGCATTTCAAGTGTTTCGGGATAGACCGCGCTCGAGCTTATCAAAATATATCTGCCGTAACCGCCGAGCGCTTCCACAAGCGCTTTAACGTCATACTCGTTATACGCCGTAACGTCAAGTACAAGGTCAAAATACAAGTCCTTAAGCCTGTCCCCAAGACTGTGCCTGTCGCACTCTATCAGATTTACACCCGCTGACTGCGGCTTTGTGTTGCGGTTTATTACATAAACCTCATGACCCTTTTTAAGGAAATATTCCGCGCAGAAGCGGCTTGCGAACACCGTTCCGCCTGTGGCAAGCACTTTCATTTCTGTTACCTCAATCCGTTGGCAAACACCCATGAATAAAAATTCTCCATGGGCGGCTTTTCATACTCATAATCAAAATCGCATTTGTGATTGTCTATACAGTCCCGCGCGATACGAAAAACCTCTTCGGGAGATTTTCCCGCCACGTCTATAACGACTTCGTTCACAAGCGGAGCGCGTTTGTTTATCTTATCCGACGACTTCTCCAGCAGATCAAAGTCTATCAGACCCTCGCCGCGGTTTTTCATCTGACGGTAATGCTGTTCGTAATCGCTGCAAATTAGCTTGATTATAATATAATCGTATCCCTTGAAAACAACAGGTATATCCGCCGTGCGCAAATCGTCGAAATCGTCTGCAACTATATTTTTTAACCCCTGCCGCCAATAGCACATAGCGGTTGACACGAACCAATCCCAGCAGATACGCTCCTCAAAAAGACCGCCGACTTCCTCGTTGCCCTCAAAGCTTCCGACCTCGGGGGCTTGGTTCTGCTCAACAAGCGCTCCGCGGTAATACTTGAAAAGCGCCCTTGCAAGCGTAGACTTTCCAACGCCGCTCGAGCCGCATATAAATATAAAATTCCTCAGATCCGGGCTTCGCCTCATGTACAAATTATACTCATAGCCGTCGCCCTGATATTCCTCGCGCTTTCGTGCAAGGATCTCCGTAAAACCAAAACTCTCATAGATATGCTTCGCGCGGTCGTTGTCGTCCTCAACGCCTACCGTAAGCTCCTTATAGCCGCAGTCAGTAAGCCTTTGGATAACCGTCCGCAGAAGATATTTCCCCAGCCCGCGGCTCTGAAAATCCTTGTGTATCCGATAGGCGTAGAGATACGCTCTGCCGTCAGCGGCTTCATTTTTGTCATCGCTGCGGTATCTGACGCGAAGCTCCCCTATCAGTATGTCCCCGAAATAAAGACAGAATATATCCCCCGCTCCGCTTTCTATCATGCGACGGTTTTCGGAGATCATTTCCTCAACATTATTATAATCGAAAAGCCGCGTCAGAATATGCAGATTTTCGGGCTTTATCGTTCGTACGGTAAAGACCTCTTTATTCATCGGCTTTTCTCACCTTTATAGAGTTCGCGTGAGCGGTGAGCTTTTCCCTTTCGGCAATAAGTATGATATCGTCCGCCGCGTCAAGCAGCGCTTCTCTTGTGTAATAAATATAGCTGGAGCGCTTTACAAAGCTGTCCACGCCCAGCGGCGAGAAAAACCTCGCCGTGCCGCTCGTGGGGAGAACGTGGTTAGGTCCCGCATAGTAGTCGCCCAGAGGCTCCGGAGAGTACTCTCCCAGAAACAGCGAGCCTACGTTGTCCAGCCTGCCGATATACTCCATGGGGTTCTTCGTCACGACCTCCAGATGCTCGGGAGCAAGCGCGTTGGCGAGCTCCACCGCGTAATCCATATCATCGCACACGATTATCGCGCCGTAATTGTCTATGGAGCAGTCGATGATATCCTTGCGGGAAAGCTCCGCGGACTGGCGCTCTATCTCGCCGCGTGTCTGCTCGGCAATTTTCATATCGGTGGTTATCATTATCGCGCTTGCGAGCTTGTCATGCTCCGCCTGGGACATCAGGTCGGCGGCAAGGTACTTCGGGTTAGCGGTTTCGTCAGCAAGAACAAGTATCTCGCTGGGACCCGCTATCATATCTATATCCACCGTGCCGTAGAGCAGCTTTTTGGCGGTCGCCACAAAGATATTCCCGGGTCCCACTATCTTGGACACCTTGGGTATCTCCTCCGTGCCAAACGCCAGCGCCGCGACCGCCTGCGCGCCCCCCGCGAGATATACTCTGTCAACACCACACAGCGCCGCCGCGAGCAGGATATCCTTGTTAGCCGTGCCGTCCTTGAGCGGAGGGGTCACCATAATTATTTCCTTTACCCCCGCGATCTTAGCGGGGATAGCGTTCATCAGCACCGACGAGGGATAAGCAGCCGTTCCCCCGGGAACGTACAAGCCTACCCTGTCGAGACCGCGCACACGCTGACCCATTATAACGCCGTTCGGCTCGGTCACGCAGAAGCCCTCGCGGAGCTGTCTGCGGTGAAACGCCGTGATGTTCTCCACCGCGTTAAGCAGAGCCTCCACAAGTTCGGGATCACGCTCATTTGCCTCGGTGAGCGCGTCCTGTATCGCCTCGTCGGGAACGCGGTAATACTGCGCGTTCGGACAGTCGAATTTCGCGGTGTACTCCTTTACCGCCTTATCTCCGTTTTCCTTTACGTCGGCGATTATCGCCCTGACGGTTTTTTCGACCTCCGCGTTTACCTCGCCCGCGCGCTTTTCCACCTCGGCGAGGAACTTCTTTTCGCTGCCGTCCGCTTTAATTATTCTTATCATCGCAATTCTCCTTTATAAGTCTGACTATCTCCGAGACGCGCTCCTGCTTGAGCTTCATGCTTACAGTATTGACGATAAGCCGCGCGGAGATCGGCGCAACGTCCTCAAAAACGTCCAGACCGTTCTCTTTCAGCGTCGTGCCCGTTTCCACTATATCCACTATCCCGTCGGACAAGCCCACCAGCGGGGCGAGCTCCACCGAGCCCTCTATCTTGACGATATCCACGTCCATACCCTTGCTTTCAAAAAAGGCGCGGGTGACCGCGGGGTATTTCGTCGCAACGGTCTTTACGCCGTAGCCGTCGTAGAAGCTGCCGCCCTTTTTCCCCGCTAAGGCAAATTTGCACCGCCCGAAGCCCAGATCGAGCACCTCGAAAAATTTTCCGCCGTGCTCCATAATGGTGTCCTTGCCGACTACGCCGATGTCGCACACGCCGTGCTCCACATAGGTTATAACGTCCGCCGCCTTTGCCAGCACTACCTCTATATCCTCGTTAGGTATAGATAGAATGAGCCGCCTGCCCTTGTTTTTCAGCTCGCTCGTGTCGTAGCCTATCCTGTCCAGCAGCTCTACCGCCTTGCTTTCTATCCTGCCCTTGGTGAGGGCTATTCTTACCTTGCTGTTCACTGCCGCACCTCCTCTGATTTCACCGAGCCGTCCGCCGATACTATGTCAATGCGGCGGATATTATGCGCTTTTGCGTACTCCGCGGCGCACTTGGGGCACTCAAACAGCGAATGGTACACCGTGAGCCCCTCGGAGATAAGCTCCCCGCAATGCTTCAATGCGGCTGTCTCCGCGCCCTGCTCACCGTGAACCAGCACGTCGGGCGCGGGAACTCCCACGCCGCGGGCGTAGAGCACCTTTGCCGCCGCCTCGACATTCACCGCGAAGCCTATTGCCGCCGCTTCCCTGCCGAAATCACCGAGCAGCTTATCGTACCGCCCCCCGGAGAGCACCGGACGTCCGTAACCCTGTACATACCCGCGGAACAGTATACCGGTGTAGTAATTCTTTTTATGGACAAGCCCCAGGTCTACCCTTATCCTGTCGGCGGGGCATATCCCGCAAATGCTGTCATACAGCGCTTTGAGCTCCCTAAGGCGCTCCCGCAGCGAATCGGTGAACATATACTTCTCCGCCTCGGCAAATACCTCCGCTCCGCCGAAAAGCTCGGGGAGCTTACCGATAGCCGCCGCTGCCTTGCTGTCATACCCGCTCATTATCTCGCCAAGCGCGGGGTAATTTTTTGTTTCAATAAATTCGCGTATGCTTTCCGCCAGCTCTTCGTCCGCGCCGAGCTGCGGGATAAGCTCGCGGAAAAATCCGTTGTCGCCTATTTCAAGGCGGTAGTCCTCGTCGCAGACCGCCAACGCCTTTGCGGCAAGCGAGAGCGCTTCGATATCCGCCGCGCCGCTTTTGCCGCCCAGAATCTCGATCCCGCTCTGGGTGAACTCATCGTCCCTGCCGCTGTTCTTGGGATTTACCACAAAAATGCTCTGGTTGTAGAACAGCTTAAGCGGGAGCTGCTCCCCGCGCAGGCGGGTCGCGGCAAGCCTGGCTATCGGCATGGTGTTGTCGGGACGGAGCACCATCAGTCTGTTCTTACCGTCCACCAGCTTATACATTGTCTCCTGCGGAAAATACCGCACCTTGCCGTTGAACACGTCGAAAAATTCCAGCCCCGGGGTCATTACCTCGGAATAGCCGTAGCTCTCAAACAAATCGGTAAGACCCTCGGTAACAGCGCGCTTTGCGGCGCACTCCTCAAAAAGCAGATCCCTCGTTCCCTCGGGGGTCAGCAGATCGTATCTTTTCAAAATTTCTTTTCCTCTCTTGAATTTTATTGTATTAAAGCAATACTATGTTATCACATTACTATAATATCATAATATCCTTATCTTGTCAAGAAGCGCGGGGGCTTTTTGTGAAATACCACCAAAACATTCAACAAAGCCCCCCGAAAACACAGCATACCGCACAGCGCCATAACAGCGCCGTGCGGCAATATATCAGAAATCAAACAGCGATAGCTGCGCAGATTGAGGTATCCCCTTGAACACATTGTACTCCTTGAGCTTATCCAGCACGGAGCTGTTTACTCCGCTCTCCTGCTGAATTTCGTCGATACAGTTGCATTTGCCGGAATTTATCGCGTCCTTGAGCTTGTACGCCGCGTTCTCGCCGCAGCCCGATACCGCCAGGAACGGCAGCCGCAGGTTTCCCTCCTCAACACGGTAGGTGACCGCCTCGGAGAGCTTCGCGTCGATCGGCAGCAGCTTTATTCCGCGGCACATCAGCTCGTGCACGAGCTGGAGCGCTTCGAGCATTCCCTTTTCCTTAGCCTGCGGCTTGGGTATCGCCTGGAGCTCCTTCATGCGCTTGCGTACCGCTTCTTTTCCCTGCAGGATTATGTCAAGCTCGAGATTTTCGGTGTGCTTGGTGAGGGTCGCCGCGTAGAACTCGCTGGGGCGGTTTATCTTGAACCAGCACAGCTTTACCGCCGCGGTAACATACGCCGCCGCGTGAGCCTTCGGGAACATATATTTGATCTTCTTGCAGCTCTCAACATACCAGTCGGGAACGTTGTTGTCCTTGAACGCCTGATAGATCGTGTCGTCAAACAGCTTGGACGCGTTGCCCTTACGGGTTATCTCCATTATCTTGAACGCAAGCGACGGCTCCACGCCCTTATGCATAAGATAAACCATGATATTGTCGCGCGTTCCGATAACCTCTGAAATCGTACAGGTTCCGTCCGCTATCAGGTCTTTCGCGTTGCCTATCCACACGTCGGTTCCGTGAGAAAGTCCCGAGATCTGTAACAGGTCGGAGAAATTCTTCGGCTGCGCGTCCCGCAGCATCTGCATAGCAAAGCCGGTGCCGAACTCCGGAATGCCGTAGGTTCCGCTGTATACCCCTATATCATCATAGGTGAGCCCTATCGGCTCGGTGGAGGTGAACAGCTTGTATATCTCGGGGTCGGTGGTGGGAACGTCGGATATCTTCATTCCCGTCATATCCTCTAAATGCTTGTAGAGCGTCGGCACATCGTGTCCAAGCTCGTCAAGCTTCAGAATAGTATCATGAAGCGCGTGGAAGTCAAAGTGGGTGGTTATCATGTCGCTCTCGGTCTTATCGGCAGGGTGCTGAACGGGGGTGAAATCGTACACCTCGTACTCGTTTGGCACGACGACCATTCCGCCCGGGTGCTGCGAGGTAGTCCTCTTTACTCCCGTGCAGCCTATCGAGAGCCTGTCCATCTCCGCGGGGCTGTACTCTATGCCGCGCTCCTCACAGTATTTCTTGACAAAGCCGTAGGCGGTCTTGTCCTGCACGGCGGAGATAGTCCCCGCCTTGAATACGTGATCCTTACCAAAAAGCTCTTCGGTGTAGCGGTGGACTTTTCCCTGCACCTCGCCCGAGAAGTTAAGGTCGATATCGGGCGCTTTGTCTCCCTTGAAGCCGAGGAAGGTCTCAAAGGGTATGTCGTGACCGTCGCGTATCATATCTATGCCACAATTGGGACAGCTCTTCGGCGGGAGATCGAAGCCCGAGCCGACAGAGCCGTCCGTCACAAACTCGTTGTGGCGGCACTTGGGGCAGCGGTAGTGCGGCGCGAGGGGGTTGACCTCGGATATACCCGCCATTATAGCGACAAAGGACGAGCCGACAGACCCTCGCGAGCCTACCAGATAGCCGTTGTCCTCGGAATATTTTACCAGCTTCTGCGCGATCATATAAAGCACCGAGAAGCCGTATTTGATGATAGCGTCCAGCTCCCTGTTAAGCCTGCTCTCCACTATTTCGGGCAGCTCGTCGCCGTACCACGCGTGCGCTCTCGCCCAGCAGAGGTCTTGGAGCTCCTGCTCCGCTCCCTCGATAGAAGGGGTATATGTCCCCTTGGGTATGGGGCGGATATCGTCGGATATCATATCCGCGATTTTGTTGGTATTCGTAACTACTACCTCAAAAGCCTTATCCTTGCCGAGGTACTCAAACTCGGCGAGCATTTCATCAGTAGTCCTGAAATAAAGCGGAGCCTGGTTGTCCGCGTCCTTATAGCCCTGACCCGCCTGGAGAATAGTGCGGAACATTCCGTCCTCCCTATCCTTGAAATGCACGTCGCAGGTTGCCACAACAGGCTTACCCAGCTTGTCGGCGAGCCGCACTATCCTCC